>NZ_JBHNPV010000084.1:0-76128 GCF_059082735.1 Actinotignum sp. usb-actsch-rep-73
TGGTCACAGCTACATCACCGTTTGAGTGAGGCCACTGCACCGTTCAGATCATGCTGCTTCGATCAGCTCAAGGCCGAGGAAGTCAGCTGCGCGTCCACGTGAACGCGGGTTGGAAAGATCTGAAATTGCGCGAGCAATACTCACATCAATCATTTCGTCAAACCAAGGCTTGACTGCATTGGCCAGCTGGTCGATATCCAGGTTGTTTGCCTGACGATTCAGTGCCTGAGAATGGACTGACACAGTCCGGGTACGCGTATTCATTTTTCTTCTCCATCATTCATTCATCAGACCGTATGCAGGTATGCGCGTTGTTCGCGCAGGCAACCTCATACGGTAGGTCGTATGTGCCGAAAGCTTTCTCAAATACCCTCATCGGCATTCTTACTCGCCGTGGCACTCCCACTACCCTACACGATTTCGCGTAGTCCGCCATCGGAAGCGCCCCTTCGTGTTGCACGCCATGAAGTCCCTAGTCCATCACGAACAATCAAAGCGTCCGTGTCACGAATAAAAATGGCCAGACTACCGAAGCAGTCTGGCCACCTTTCACATGCTGGTGTCAGCGAAGTCCGCCACCGATTGAGTAGTCGACTTCATCGCCCACCTTGTGCAAGCGAAGCATGTTCGAGGAACCTGCGGTCCCCGGTGGCATACCTGCAACGATCACGAGTTCGTCACCAATTTCAGCGAGGCGCGACGACTGCGCAACCTGGTCGACCTGCCACACCATGTCATCGGTGTGACGGACCTCAGGAACGCGGTAGGTCTGAATACCCCACGTCAATGCCAGGCGACGACGCGTTGATTCCAGCGGAGTAAATGCGAGCATCGGAATCGGGCGACGCAGACGCGACATCATGCGAGCCGAAGCACCGGACTGAGTGAAGGTCACCAGGTAGCGAGCATCAAGATGCTCAGCAATCTGAGCGGCAGCTTCACAGATGACGGCCGCACGGTCGTTGACGAAGAAACCAGTCAGTGCGGCGATCATTTCGCCACCGTTTTCTTCGGTGGACTCGATAATACGAGCCATCGTGCGAACAGCTTCGATCGGGAACGCACCCACTGAAGTTTCGCCGGAAAGCATGACCGCATCGGCACCGTCAAGGATGGCGTTTGCACAGTCAGAAGCTTCAGCGCGGGTCGGTCGAGGATTCTTAATCATGGAATCCATGACCTGGGTTGCGACGATCACCGGCTTCGCAGCACGGCGAGCCAGTTCGATGGCGCGCTTCTGAACCAGCGGAACGGACTCGAGCGGCATTTCAACGCCAAGGTCACCGCGGGCAACCATGATCGCGTCAAACGCATCGACGATTTCCTGGAGCGCTTCGACAGCCTGCGGCTTTTCGATCTTGGCGATCACCGGAAGACGACGACCGTATTCGTCCATGATCGCGTGGACATCATTGATATCCTTTGCATTGCGGACGAACGACAGAGCGATGAAGTCTGCGTCGTTTTCCATTGCCCAACGCAGGTCCTCTTTATCCTTCTCGGAAAGAGCAGGAACGGACACTGCGACGCCGGGAAGGTTCAAGCCCTTGTGGTCGGAAACTACGCCGGGGACCTCAACCTTGGTGATGACGTCGGTATCGGTGACCTCGACAACGCGGACTGCGACGTTTCCGTCGTCAATCAGCAGGCGATCGCCGGGAGCACAGTCACCAGGCAGACCTTTGAAGGTCGTACCAACGAGTTCCTTAGTTCCAGGCACGTCGCGGGTTGTGATGGTGAACGTGTCACCAACAGCGAGGACCTGGGGCCCTTCTTCGAACGTCTCCAGGCGAATCTTCGGGCCCTGCAGGTCAACGAGGATTGCAATGGCACGCCCTGAAGTCGCGGAAGCACGACGGACCTTTTCAATAACAGCTTCGTGCTCTGCAGCCGTGCCGTGTGATCGATTGATTCGGGCGACATCCATACCGGCGTCAACCAGTGCTTGGACTTGCTCCGAAGAATCAGTGGCAGGGCCGAGAGTACATACAATTTTTGCTCGACGCATAGCCCAAGTCTACCGTGATTGGGCGTCAAAACTCTTATCCTGGGATTCAATTTCAAGGTGATCGTTCCCATGTTCAGCGATTTTAGAAGCGTTTTCGCCACTTTCAGCAGGCACGAAGCGTTCGTCGCCCTGCAAGATAGTGGATCGTCCCAGTCTCCCGGCAACGAAGTAGACAATGAGGCCTAGCGCAAAAATGGCGAGCGATGTCCATACGTTCAGGCGCACTCCGAAGAAGGTGTGAGCCGTGTCGATGCGCATCATTTCAATCCAGCTTCGTCCAAGTGGATATGCGATCAGGTAGAGCGCGAACACCTGTCCAGAGGCGAAACGGAAACGACGATCGCACCACACGATGATTGCTGCCATCGTCAAATTCCACAGGCACTCATAGAGGAATGTTGGGTGAAACAGGGTTCCCGAGGCAAAACCATCGGGCAGATGCGCGTCGTCGATCTGCAAACCCCATGGCAACGTCGTGGGGCCACCGAAAAGCTCTTGATTGAACCAGTTCCCCCAGCGACCAATGGCCTGGGCGACCAGTAATGCTGGTGCAAGCGAATCAGCAAGCGGGCCAAGGCGCTTCCCGGAACGTTTCACTGCAATCCAAGCGCCGACTGCACCCAGAGCGACACCGCCCCAGATGCCCAAGCCACCTTCCCAGATTTGAATGATTCGAGCCGGATCACCGTTTGGACCAAAGTAGGCTTCGGGTGATGTGAAGACATGGTACAGGCGAGCTCCGATAATACCGATCGGGATCGCCCAAAGGGCCACGTCATACATCAGTTCAGGGTCACCGCCACGTTGTGCGTAGCGCTTGGACGTCCAGTAGACGGCGATAAACATGCCGATAACGATGATTAATCCGTACGCGCGTAGCGGTAGCGGACCGATGTACCAGACACCCTGCGACGGCGAAGGGATGGAGGCGCTGATCACAATCGGGCTCCTTTCACTCCTGAAACCAAGTCGTGAGCACGTTCTTCAAGAAGACGAAGGCCGCGGTCAATTGGCTCGTTAAACAGTGTCTTCACCAGTGCGGAGCCCACGATAACGCCGTCGGCGTACGCACCGATTTCTTTCGCCTGCTGGCCGTTCGAAATACCAAGACCAACGCACACGCGCTGAGCCCCGGCATCTCGCGTGCGTTCAACGAGGTCCTTGACGTGCTCTCCCACGGATGCGCGAGCACCGGTAACCCCCATTGTCGAGGCAGCGTACACCCAGCCTTCGCTATGCGCACTGATCAGTTCCAACCGGCGCCTCGGAGACGAGGGGGCGACAAGGTACGTGCGCTCCAAGCCGTATTCTTCTGCGCTTGCTTCCCACTGCGCCCCTTCTTCTGGAGGAAGGTCGGGGGTAATCAGACCGGAACCACCCGCAGTAGCAAAATCACGGGCAAAGCGCTCCACCCCCCACCACTCGACAGGATTCCAGTAGGTCATCACCGCGGTGGTCAGTCCATAACTGGTCAGTTCTTCAACAGCTCGAAACAGATCTTCAAGGTGAGTACCGTGTTCAAGAGCAGCAACTGTTGCCTTCTGAATCGTGGGTCCATCCATTCCTGGATCGGAATAGGGGAAGCCCAGTTCTAGTACGTCAAAACCACAATCTGCAAGGACTTTGCCCGCTCGAATGGAATTATCAACCGACGGAAAACCAACGGGAAGGTATCCGATGAGAGCTGCGTCGCCTCGTGAATGAGCTTCGTCGATGCGATGCCCAGCTTTCAATTCTTTGCTCACTTGCCCGCCTCTTCATCATCGTCCAACTGGGAAATGCCAGTCGAACCGGCACTGGGGTCAATCACTTGACGAGTCGCATGACCCAAGTTGAACCACTTCGATGCCGTGTCCACGTCTTTATCTCCGCGTCCCGACACAGTGACAATGGCAATCGGACCTTCACCTTCAGCAAAGGGACCGCCGTTTTCGCAAACCTTCTGCGCGGCCCACTGGCGGATACCTGCAAGAGCATGCGAAGACTCAATTGCGGGAATAATACCCTCGGTGCGCGATAGCAACCGGAAAGCATCCATCGCATCGGCATCGTTGATGGGAATGTAGCGAGCGCGACCGATCGCAGCGAGCCACGAATGTTCGGGGCCAACACCCGGGTAGTCGAGACCCGCCGAAATCGAATGTGATTCCTTCGTTTGACCGTCTCGTTCTTGAAGCAGGTACGTGCGGGCTCCGTGAAGAACACCGGTTTCATTCGCGGTAATCGAAGCGGCATGGCGACCGGTCTCAACCCCGTCTCCACCAGCTTCGCACCCGAGTAGTTCGACATCGGGATCGTCGAGGAATGCGGTGAAAGTACCGATTGCGTTCGAACCACCACCGATACATGCGCAGACGATGTCCGGCAAACGGCCTTCCATTGCCAGAAGCTGTGCTCGAGCCTCATCACCAATCACTCGCTGTAAATCACGAACAAGTTCCGGGAATGGATGAGGACCAGCCGCGGTACCGAAGATGTAGTTGGTTGTAGCTTCGTTCGTCACCCAATCGCGGAATGCTTCATTGATTGCATCCTTCAGAGTCTTCGAACCGGATGCTACGGCGACAACTTCCGCCCCAAGCATCTGCATTCGAGCAACATTCAGTGCTTGACGTCGAGTATCTTCTTCGCCCATGTAGACGGTGCACTCCAAGCCAAGAAGCGCCGCTGCAGTGGCGGTCGCAACACCGTGTTGCCCGGCACCGGTTTCAGCGATGACTCGGGTTTTGCCCAGTTCCTTCGTCAAAAGAGCTTGGCCAAGCACGTTGTTGATCTTGTGCGAGCCCGTATGATTCAAGTCTTCGCGCTTCAAAAAGACGCGCACTCCCCCAAGCTCGCGGGAGAAACGAGGCGCCTCGGTCAGCAAAGACGGACGACCCGCATACCCAACAAACAGGTCACGAAGACGCTTCTGGAACGCAGGATCGGGCCATAAGCGCTTCCACTCACGTTCAATAACCTCGAGTGGTCCCATCAATGATTCGGCGACAAACCGTCCACCGAATTGGCCAAAGTAGGGGCCTTGAACGTTTGACAGTGCCACGTTACTTCTCCTCTAGAGCGGCGCGAACGCGCGCCTTACGGTCGGTCAGGAGAGCCGGATGAGAGCCGGCACATACCATGTCACGAATGGAGGA
Source organism: Actinotignum sp. usb-actsch-rep-73 (assembly GCF_059082735.1). NCBI lineage: Bacteria > Bacillati > Actinomycetota > Actinomycetes > Actinomycetales > Actinomycetaceae > Actinotignum > Actinotignum sp. usb-actsch-rep-73. The sequence goes on from NZ_JBHNPV010000084.1 coordinate 5,146, forward strand.
CAACGGATCACCGCTGGTCACCAGAGCCTCTCCGACGAGAACAGCATCAGCACCCCACTTGGCGTATTCGAAAACGTCGTGGGGGCCTCGTACACCTGACTCCGCGACGGCGACAACGTCAGCTGGAATCACATCAATCACCTGGTTAACGGTGTCGCGGTCAACTTCAAGGGTCTTCAGATCTCGAGCATTGACCCCGATAATCCGTGCTCCCGCTTCGAGCGCTCGCAACGCCTCAAGACGCGAATGCGTTTCAACCAGAGCATTCATCCCCAGCGAATGGACGCGTTCCAGAAGCGAGACAAGTGCCGGCTGTTCAAGTGCGGCGACAATCAAGAGGACGAGGTCCGCTCCATGTGCCCGCGCCTCGTGAATCTGATACGGAGTAACAATAAAATCCTTGCGGAGCACTGGAATATCCACTGCGGCACGCACTGCATCAAGGTCAGCGAGGGAGCCAGAGAAACGACGTTTTTCCGTTAGAACAGAAATGGCGGTTGCGCCACCTTCTTCGTAGATCGACGCAAGACGCGCAGGATCAGGAATATCAGCAAGAGCGCCCCTTGACGGAGAGGAACGCTTCACTTCGGAAATAATCGATACGGCGCCTTCGCGTTCCTTGAAGGCTGCGAATGCGTCATGGGCATCGGGGGCACGCAGTGCACGTCGCTTGATTTCGTCCATGGGGACGTGGGCCTCGCGCAAGGCAAGATCTTCACGGACACCTGCGATGATGTCATCTAAGACTGTCATGATTGCGCTCCTTCGCCACTACCGTCGTCAATTCGATGCTAGTGGGTACTAGCAGAGATACTGAAATGGGCTCATCATGTGTGCTCATACGTCACCTCGCTGACCGATGACTGCACCAAGGTCACCGCCTTCTTCGAAACAGGAACGCTTCCCCGTGTGACAGGCAACCCCAACCTGGTCCACTTCGATGAGCAACGCATCGCCGTCACAATCAAGACTGACAGCCTTCACAAACTGGAGGTGTCCGGACGTATCACCTTTGCGCCAATACTCTTGGCGACTTCGCGACCAGAAGGTCACTCGCCCTGTCGTCAGCGTCCGATGAAGAGCCTCGTCATCCATCCACCCAAGCATTAAAACTTCACGGGTATCCCACTGCTGAACGACAGCAGCAACAAGACCGGCAGAATTACGCTTTAAACGCTGAGCAATCGAAGGATCTAAAGTCATTCATCTATCTTGACACGAACAGGTCAACACGACCTCTGCCGTTCATTCTCCGGCTATAACGCCATCGCACACATCGAAGCGACCGGCCTCGTACCCTCAAAAAGAATGCAGTCAACTGCGTAGGCGAAAGAACCGCCTACTGCCACTGAAGAATCGCACCCCAGCCGATATACCCACCGGCAGCACCAAGAATCAGCCACGGTCCAAGAGGTATCCGCGCCCCGGTCCCCGCATTGCCGACGACCAATCGCCACAACGCGGCGCCACCGGCCAAAACGAAGGAAATAATCAAACCACCGTAGGCAGCTTGGATACCAACGCACCCAAGCAACGCTCCAAGGACAGGAGCAATCTTCACGTCGCCAAAACCGACACCGCCCGGGATCCTAGAAAGGATCCACAAGGGAACCGCCCAAATTGCCATCGACAGGACAATACGCACGATCACTTTCACGGGCGTTTCCGAGTGAAAAATCATGCCCAGCGCACCGAAGGTCACGCCGATCGCCATCGTAGCCGTGTATGCGTTGGGAAGCTTGTGCGTTCGAGCATCAACCAAAGCAGAGAGCGCCCCAATCATCGCAACCGACACAATAGCCGGTGCCGACGGTTTCAGTTGCAGCGTCACAATCGTTGCAGCCCCAAACAAAGCGGAGGTCCACACGATACCCGTGCGCTTATACGGTGTCAGCGTCGCTTCAATGAAATATCGGCGTTGGACGCGCCAGCCGTAGCGCCACAGCCAATAGATGATGATCAGCCATGTTGCGAGTGCTAACGCAAGCGACAAGTCCTGGACCGTTGTTGCTTCACGGACGCGCAGAAGACTTAAAAAATCGCTCATTGAGGAATCACCTGACGCATCGCCTCCACATCAGCGTTCTTCCCCGTCATTAGCTGAACCTGAAGATGCGCTTGATGAAGAAGCATCTCGACACCGTAGACAACGCACGCGCCATTGGCTTCATACACCTGTACAAGCTGCGTGTCACGAGGCGAATAAATGACATCAAGCAGACACTGATCGGTTCTCGGGCTCAATTGCTTGGCAATATCATCGCCAATATGTGCGGGCAACGTAGAGATGAGGATGTCTGCCGAAGCGATCTCATGCATCACTCGTTCATGATCGCTGAAAAGAACCTGGTCAATCTCAACACCCAACCGCGTTGCTGCCACAACAATCGAACCCGGTCCGCCAAAACGACGCGCGATCACAGTTGTGCGAGTGATACCAAGCGTGCCCAAGGCTGCAAGGGACGAGGCCGCCGTCGCTCCACTGCCCAAGATCACTGCAGAATGCGGCGCATCACACCCCCTGCGCGCTCGAGCCTGATCGATAGCCATCACGATCCCGTGCACATCGGTGTTAAAACCGGTCAACACGCCTGCCGATGGGACAACGGTATTCACACTTCCAACCGCTTGGGCCAAAGGATCGCAGACATCAATCAAAGACATGATGTCCTGTTTGCACGGCATGGTCACGGAAAGACCGAGGCACCCTGAATCGAGCGAGGACAGGAAAGACGGCAACGTTTCTTTCGTGACCTCGATTGTGCGGTACGTCCAATCAGAACCCACGCCGACAGAATCCCACGCTGCCCTGTGCAAAAGAGGCGATAGTGAGTGCTCAATGGGTGAGCCGATTACGCCAGCCCAACTCATTGTGTCAGCACTTCCCGGGGTGAGCTTCGCAGTAGTCCTTGAATTTCTTCTGATTGGCTTCGTGATCGGCCAGCGTTGAAGCAAACACCGTCTCACCCGTATCCAAATCAATGGTCACATAGTACAGCCAGTCGCCATCCGCAGGATGCATCACGGCCTTGATTGCTGCTTCACTGGGCTGAGCGATCGGGCTCGGAGGAATCCCCTTATGAAGGTATGTGTTGTACGGGTTCTCATCCAGCAGATCGGAAGCAGTTGGTACGCCACCGGTTTTACCAACTCCGTAAAGAACCGTTGAGTCCATTTGGAGCAAGCCACGAGTCTCGTTTTCAGTATCAGCAAGGCGATTTTCAATCACTCGAGCGACCTTGGGCAGGTACTCGTCGAGATTCACTTCACGTTCGAGAATTGAAGCCTTGTTCAAAACAATTTCGCGCTGGTCTTCAGCGACACCGGCACTATCGAGCGTGGAAATCGTAGTGGCAACCATCTGGGCAACCAGAGTCACCGGAGTATCCGAAGACGCCACTTCGTATGAACCCGGAGCAAGCCACCCCTCAACGTTTCCCCCAGCCACATCGGGCAAACCAATAGCGCTGGCATCTTCAAATGCTGCGGTGACATCATCAAAGCTGAAATCGGTGACAGATGAAATACGCTCGGCAATTTCTGCCTTGGTTTGACCCGGAGTGACAGTCACCGTGTTATCAGACCTATTAGCGTCATCAAGCAATGCGGCAACCGCATCAGACGCCCTCATCTGCATTTTCAGCGTGTATGTGCCCGGACGGATCATTGTGGCTGCTTTATTCGCGTCATACGAGCGGATAAAGGCTGCAACGCTCTTGACGACGTCAGCATCAACCAGTGACTGACCGATTTCGGCACCTGTTTCGCCGACATCGATCGTCACTTCAACAGAGCCTGAACCTGGACCTGGATAGTCATCGTCCAATTGCGAGAAGGAAGATGAAGGCGCGGTCAGTTGGCGTACGGCATACACTGCTGCACCGCCAATGAGAGCAATAACGATTGCCAGGATAATGAACGCGCGGATACGACGATTACGCTTACGACGGCGGGCTTGACGACGTTCTAGTTCTAGGCGTCGAGAACGCATGCCGGTCGTTTCACTACTCACGGTTTCAAAAAGAGGAAGATCATTCGACTGTGGCGTTGCGGGCGGTGTCTGCGCGCGCTGGTGCGAAGCCTGAGTGCCTGCTCGTCCCTGCATATCTCGTCGTCGAGGAAATGGAGGGCGTTGCGAGTTGGGCGTCGTCACGAAAGATCCTTCCCTTCAATGATGATCTCAAGCCCTGGGGCTCGATCGCTCATTCGTTCCGCTTCAAGTGCTTGCTCAAGAATGATTTGAGCAGCCACCTGATCGACAACCGCTCGGTGTTCCCTCTCTGGAACGCCTGACTGTCGTAAGCGCGCATGCGCTTGATTTGAGGATAGCCTCTCATCAACCAATGCGACACGAACATGTGGCCTAGCTAGCTTAATTCGTCTGCCGTAGCGCCGAGCGCCTTTTGCTGAAATTCCCTCTCCACCTTTGAGATGTTTCGGCAGGCCTACGATGACTTCTAAGGCATCGTATTCGTCGATGATTGAGCAGATACGCTCAACGTCAGAACCGTCATCAGCTCGGATAACAGTTTCAACGGGCATTGTGAGTATGCCGTCCGGGTCGCAGCGACTCACTCCAACCCGGACAGTTCCAACATCAACACCGATGCGCGTTCCGCGACGAAGACTCACGAATGAGCAACCTCGCGACGGATCGCGTCAAGCGCTTCCTTGATCGCGTCGAGCTTGGTGCCACCGCCCTGTGCGATGTCATCACGGCCACCGCCGCCACCACCAAGGTGCTGGGCGACAGCGCGAACAAATGCGCCTGCCTTAGCCTTGCGCTCGCGTGCCTTCTCGTTTGTCACAACGACGATCGAGGGCTTGTCGTTCACTCGGCCGATGAGAGCGACAACAACCGGATTCGCATCGCCAAGACGATCACGAACTTCAAGAGCCAGAGTGCGCAACGCGTCAGCGGACGGCATAACGCCTGCATCATTGGCGACTACAGCAATGCCATTGAGCGACTGTGCCGTATCAGCAAACGTCTGCGCCTGAGCCAGTGCTTGCTCAGTGCGCATGCGCTCGAGTTCCTTCTCAGATTCCTTCACTCGAGCAAGCAACGAAGCAATACGATCCGGAAGCTCTTCGCTACGGCCCCCCACCATGGTCGACAGCTGGGAAACCAAAGCATGTTCCTTTGCCTGGAACGAATACGCGCCATTGCCGACAAGCGCATCAATGCGTCGCACGCCCGAACCAATGGATCCTTCACCCACGATCGCGATACGACCAATGTGGCCGGTCGTAGGAACATGGGTGCCACCGCAGAGTTCCTTATCGAAGCCGTCACCGATGGTGACAACACGGACCTCAGCACCATACTTTTCGCCGAAAAGTGCAATCGCGCCGGAAAGGCGGGCCTCTTCGATCGACATCACGTCAGTCTTGACCACGAGGTCCTCGGCAAGCTTTTCATTGATGAGGGCTTCAATGTCGTTAATCTGCGAACCCTCGAGAGCCGAGGAGTGACGGAAGTCGAAGCGTAGACGTGACGGTGAGTTCTCAGAACCAGCCTGATCGGCGTCTTCGGCAACGATTCGACGCAGACCCGCATAGACCATATGGGTTGCGGTGTGAGCGCGAGCAATCGCCAGACGACGCTCAGAGTCAACCTCTGCCCATGCCTTCGCACCAACCGTCACTACGCCTTCAGTCAGCGTGCCACGGTGAACCGACAGCCCCTTAATCGGAGCCTGGACATCGTGGACCTCGATAATGCCACCGTCTGCAAGGCGAATCTGACCGTGGTCAGCGAGCTGACCACCCATCTCAGCGTAGAACGGAGTGCGGTCAAGGACGACCTCGACCTCAGCAGGCGCCTGCGCGACGGGAGCGGGAACGGAATCAACGAGAAGAGCGGTGATCGTCGCTTCGGAGCCAAGATCTGTGTAGCCGAGGAAGGTCGAGCCACCACCCATCTGCTTCTCAATATCTTGGAAGAGGCGAACGTCGGTGTGGCCGGTCTTCTTTGCGCGAGCATCGGCGCGTGCACGGTCCTTCTGCTCCTGCATGAGAGTCTTGAAAGCATCCTCGTCAACCTTCAGGCCCTGCTCGCTTGCCATTTCAAGCGTCAAGTCAATCGGGAATCCGTAGGTGTCATGCAGTGAGAATGCTGATTCGCCGGACAGAACGTGAGATCCAGCCTTCTTCGCATCACGAACGGCGGCGTCAAGAATCGTAGTGCCGGCGCTCAGCGTGCGACGAAATGCGTCCTCTTCGGCGTATGCGACGTCCTGAATGGTTGCCCAATTCTCGTTGAGTTCCGGGTAGGACAGGGACATGACGTTCTTCGAAGCTGTCAGCAGACTCGGCATCGTGGCCTCGTCGACGCCCAAAAGACGCATCGAACGCACCGCACGGCGGATCAGACGACGCAACACGTAGCCTCGTCCATCGTTGCCCGGACGCACGCCGTCATTGATCAGCATGAGCGCAGAACGCACATGATCTGCGACAACGCGCATACGCACATCATCGTCATAAGCGACACCCGCGCTGGGGCCTGAGGCACCCAAGCCGTACTTCTTGCCCGACATCTGCTGTGCGACATCAATGACCGGGAAGACTTCGTCGATCTCGTACATGTTCGGCTTGTCCTGCATAATGAATGCAAGACGCTCAAGGCCAGCACCCGTATCAATTGCGGTCTGGTCAAGCTTGCCAACGAGTTCGAAGTCGTGGCCTTCACCTTCGCCTCGAACAAATTCGTCGAAGACGAGGTTCCAGATTTCAAGGAAGCGGTCGCCAGCAACGTCGGCGACGGGACCGCCATCGGGGCCAAACTCAGGACCACGGTCGTAGTGGATTTCACAGCATGCGCCAGCAGGACCCGGCTGACCGGTCGACCAGGAGATCTCTTCAAACGGAAGACGCTGGATGCGCTCTGCGGGCAGGCCGATCGTCTTCGTCCAGTAGTCGAAGGAAACCTCGTCTTTTTCCCAGATGGTCATCCACAAGCGGTCGCCGTCAAGGCCGTAACCGCCCTTATCCTGCGGAGTTGTCAGCAGTTCCCACGCGTGGCTGATAGCGCCTTCCTTGAAGTAATCGCCAAAGGAGAAGTTACCGTTCATCTGGAAGAACGTACCGTGCCGCGTGGTCTTACCAACATTGTCAATATCATTCGTACGAATGCACTTCTGCACCGATGCTGCGGTCGGCCACGGAGCCGGCTCTGTTCCCAGAATGTAGGGAATAAACGGCACCATGCCCGCGACGGTGAACAGAATGGAAGGCTCCGGAGAGATCAACGAAACCGAAGGCGAAATATGGTGGCCTTTGGATTCGAAGAAGTCGAGCCAACGTGAACGAATTTCAGAGGTGCGCATGGTTCCCTATCGTAATAGGTGAGGGCCAGATAAAGCACATCTGACCAACGGGGTGAAAGAAAACAACAGAGCCCCGAGAAAAATCTCGGGGCTCTGCAAAAGTGTGATCAGCGTGAGTAGTGTTCAACGACCATCTGGACGTCACAGGTCACGGGGACTTCAGCGCGCTTCGGGCGACGAACCAAAGTGGCCTTGAGGCGCTCAAGCTCGACGTCCAGATATTCGGGAACTGCCGGCAGAACGTCACGGTGGATGCCCTGAGCAGCAATTTCGAACGGAACGGTGGTCTGCGACTTCGGCTTGACCTGGATGGTCTGCCCCGGCTTCACACGGAAAGACGGACGGTCAACGATCTTACCGTCAACCAGGATGTGACGGTGAACGACGACCTGACGTGCCTGCTGGATGGTGCGGGCGAAGCCTGCACGCAGAACCAGGGCGTCAAGACGCGTTTCGAGAAGCTCAACCAGGTTTTCACCGGTCAGGCCAGCGGTACGACGTGCTTCTTCGAAGGCGCGACGCATCTGGGATTCGCGGATGCCGTACTGAGCGCGCAGACGTTGCTTTTCCTTCAGACGAACGGCGTAGTCGGATTCTTGACGACGACGGGAGCGACCGTGCTCGCCGGGGCCGTAGGGGCGCTTCTCGAAGTAGCGGACTGCCTTCGGGGTGAGTGCAATGCCGAGGGCGCGGGATTCGCGCACCTGCTTGCGGGAACGGTTCTGTGCCATTTCCTCTATCTTTCCTGTTTCTTGTGTCATGACCACGGACTATCCGTTGGTCACGGGGTCAACTCCCAGAATTGCTTCTTTCGGCTAAGACCCCAGGTGTGCCATACAGGCAACCCGTCAAGACTACCGTAGTTTCAGTAGTTTCCTAATCACGGACAGGCGTTCAGTGATGAGTTTCTCATGCCCGTTCGTGGTTGGCTCATAGTAGCGTGCACCCTCAAGATTGTCGGGAAGATACTGCTGGGTAGCAACGTGATGCGGTTCGTCGTGCGCATAAATGTACTCTTGGCCGTGGCCCAGTCGTTTCGCTCCCCCGTAATGAGCATCGCGCAGATGCATGGGAACAGGTCCGCTCTTTCCAGCTCTCAGGTCCGCAATCGCCCTGTCAATACCAAGGTAGGCAGCGTTCGACTTCGGCGCGGTTGCGACAGCAATGACCGCTTCGGCCAAAATAATGCGCGCCTCCGGCATGCCGATCATTGCCACTGCTTGAGCCGCAGCAACGGTTGTAGATAGGACCTCGGGAGCTGCCATACCCACATCTTCCGAGGCAGCGATCATGACGCGCCTCGCAATAAAACGAGGATCCTCCCCCGCTTCTAGCATTCGCGCCAGATAGTGCAACGCCGCATCAACGTCAGAACCTCGCATCGATTTAATGAACGCCGAAGCAACGTCGTAGTGCTGATCCTGGTCCCAGCGGACAAGCGCTTGGTTCGCGGCGGTCTGCACGTGATCAAGGGTGATCGCTTGGGACTGTTGGTCGTCGGCTGCTCCAGCGGCAGCTTCCAGCAGAGTCAGTGACTTTCGTGCATCGCAGCCAGCAAGGCGTACGAGGCCCCCCATCGCGTCATCATCCAGTGTGTAAGCGCCATTCAGACCTCGTTCATCATCGAGAGCACGACGGATTAAGAGCTCAATCGCCTCTTCTTCGAGTGGCTCGAGCACCAGCAAGATCGAACGTGAGAGCAACGGCGAGATCACCGAAAACGATGGATTCTCGGTTGTTGCAGCAACGAGGGTTACCCACTGATTTTCGACAGCTGGGAGAAGAGCATCCTGCTGAGACTTCGAGAAACGATGAACTTCGTCGATGAAAAGAACGGTTCCTTCACCGGTTGACGCGGTACGCCTCTTCGCGCTGACAACAACGTCTCGAATATCTTTTACGCCAGCTGAGACCGCGGACAATTCTTCAAAATGACGACCGGATGATTGAGCAACAAGGTAGGCAAGTGTGGTTTTACCAGTGCCCGGTGGGCCCCACAAGATCACGGAAGAAACCTGAGGAGCACCCGGTTTAACCGGAGCGAGCAACCGTCGAAGAGGCGAACCTTCTGAGAGAAGATGGCGTTGCCCAATGACTTCGTCGAGAGATGTTGGACGCATACGCACCGCAAGAGGAGCATGCGAGTTAAACTGCGGAACTCCGTCGGCAGTTAAAGAGTCGGAACTAAAAAGGTCCACGAGGTTCACTGAGTGGGCGCTGAGGCGGACAGTAGATGTGCAACGACGCCACCAGCGATTAACACCATGCCACCACCGGCCGCGAAGGCTGATGCGGACAAAGCCATCGCCGCGTTCATTGCAGCACCGTTGTCGGCGTTAGCTTCGTGCGCAGCAAGAATGGCTTCCGCCGACAGGGAAGACGCCGACGACTCGCTTGATTGGGAGGAAAGAAGCTTCACTGTTGGCTGGGCAGATTGGTCTTCCGTTGAGCTTGCTTCGCTTGGAACGGGAGAAGCAAGCGTCGTTTGCTGGGCAGGAACCTGAACAGCTGGATTCGAAGCACTCCGGGCGGCCGCCGTGTTCGTCTGCGCAGAAATGGCATCAGGCAACAGTGCAGCCGGCGCTGAAGGAGTAACGGGCTCAGGAACAACCGGGGCACCGGGGGTTACGGGCTTTTCAGGCTCACTGGGAATCACTGGATCTACCGGTTGAACGGGAGTAGCAGGTTCAACGGGATCGACTGGAGTAATCGGGATTGCCTTTTGCGTAATGCCGACCCAGCGCGTGAACCCGCAAGCCTCTCCTGCACTGTGACCATCCTTGGTCAGATAGAAGACAGTGAGTTGATGAGCGGCGTTAGCTTCCCACAAAGTACCGTCAGCATTATTCGTGCCGTTAGGGATCTCAACGGGTGCCACGAAACGCTCTTTCTGCGCGTCATAGGTACCAACTGCCCACACCTTCGCGTCAAGCTTTTCGCCGGTCAGCGGGTTTGCCAGTGCTTCACTACGTTGCAAAAGGGTTCCGTTACCGTCAAGGTAGACGGCAATAAGGTGCGTTGCGTCAAGTCCACTACAACTTGAAAGGACCGTGAACGTGTCTGAGAGAGAGTCCTTTAAAAAAGGGCTGTTCGCGCTCTTTCCATCGCCCTGCGCAAACGACGGGGTAGCACAGGCTAAAACAAATCCAACCAGCACAAAAAGGAGTGCAAGAATACGCGCGAAATGCGCACGAACAGCACCAAGATGGCGTTGTAGCGCCATTCTTCCCTCCCCTTTACTCAATATGCTCCATTGAGCCTATCAGGAGAGAAGTGAGAAGGTCATACGAAGTACTTACTCAAAAAGTGAGGTATCCCCCGCACCAGCACGCGCGACCACTCCAGCACCCTGGGTGAAGTCGATCACGGTTGTGGCCTCGTCACCACCGACGGGAGCAACGATCACTAGGTCAATCAACTTACCGATGCGATCATCCACCTCGAACCCGTCGATCATCGGTTCGCTCTCACCGGGCAAAATCAGTGTCGAACACAGAAGCGGTTCGCCAAGCGCTGCAACGATCTCTTGGGTAATGACATGATCGGGAATGCGGACACCAACTGTGTGCTTCTTTTTGTTCAGCGTCATGCGAGGAATCTCTTTAGTTCCAGGCAAAATGAAAGTGTAGGCACCCGGAGTCAGAGCTTTGATCGTACGGAACTGAGAGTTATCGACGATGACAAGTTCACCCAGTTGCGCAAAAGAATGGCACAAGAGCGAGAAGTTGTGTTTCTCGTCCAAACGACGAATCGAACGAATCGTATCCATGCCAGCCTTGTTGCCGAGCTTGCAGGCAATCGCGTATCCCGAATCAGTCGGAAGCGCGATCACGCCGTCGTTGTTCAAGATCTCGACAGCTTTGTTCACGAAACGAACTTGTGGATTCTCTGGGTGCATTTCTACGTACGACATACATACAGTGTGCCCTAAATCACGCACTCATGCAGGTGAAACAGACCTACCACCTGACGAATCTGCCATGCAAGAAGTCTGGTGACACAGATGAAATCCATGGGATAAATCAGAGGGCGGTACCGAAGAGCTCAGTCTTCAGTACCGCCCTCTGCGCTCAGGTGTTCACCGGAGATGAAATTTCCACGCGAACGATAGGGGGCGTCATTGGACGCGCGCTATCACTTTGATTCACCGGCCTCTTTTTTGGAGGTTTCCTCTTCGCCACGCTTCTTCGGCTGGGCATCAACACCAGCTTCCTTACGCTGCTGAGGCGTAATCGGAGCGGGAGCTTCGGTCAGCGGATCGTAGCCACCACCCGACTTCGGGAAGGCGATGACGTCGCGGATCGACTCGGACTTGGTGAGCAACGAAACGATGCGGTCCCAACCAAATGCAATGCCACCGTGTGGCGGAGCGCCGAACTTGAAGGCATCCAGCAGGAAGCCAAACTGCTCCTGGGCTTCTTCGTCGCCAATACCCATGACATTGAAGACGCGGTTCTGGATGTCACGGCGGTGGATACGGATTGATCCGCCACCAATTTCGTTGCCGTTGCAGACGATGTCGTAGGCGTAGGCAAGTGCATTGCCCGGGTCCTTGTCGAAGGAGTCCAGCCATTCGGGCTTTGGGGAAGTAAATGCGTGGTGCACAGCGGTCCATGCGGAGTGGCCAAGTGCAACGTCGCCTTCTGCTTCTGCGTCGCCGGTGGGCTTGAACAGCGGAGCATCAACTACCCAGGTGAATGCCCATGCGTCGGGGTCAATCAGATCGCAACGCTTGCCAATTTCGAGGCGCGCCGCGCCGAGCAATTCGCGCGAGGCGGTCGGTTTACCCGCACCGAAGAAGATGCAGTCGCCGGGCTGAGCACCGGTTGCTTCCGCCAGTCCTTCGCGCTCAGCATCGGTGATGTTCTTGGCAACGGGGCCACCGAGGGCGCCGTCTTCACCAATGGTGACGTAGGCGAGGCCCTTTGCACCGCGTGCCTTCGCCCATTCCTGCCACTTGTCAAAGGTGCGACGCGGCTGGGAAGCACCGCCGGGCATGACGACTGCGCCGACGTAGGGAGCTTGGAAGACGCGGAACGTGGTGTCTTTGAAGTATTCGGTCAGGTCAACCAGCTCGAGGCCGAAACGAAGGTCGGGCTTGTCAGAGCCGTACTTTTCCATCGCGTCCTTGTAGGTCATTCGAGGAAGCGGGGTAGGCAGGTCGTAGCCGATGAGCTTCCAGACGTTCATCATGACATCTTCGGCAACGGCAATGACGTCATCTTGGTCAACGAAGCTCATTTCGATGTCGAGCTGGGTGAATTCTGGCTGACGGTCAGCGCGGAAGTCCTCGTCACGGTAGCAACGTGCGATCTGGAAGTAGCGTTCCATACCGGCAACCATGAGCATCTGCTTGAACAGCTGCGGGGACTGTGGAAGTGCGTACCAAGAGCCGGGCGACAAACGAGCCGGGACGATGAAGTCGCGAGCACCTTCGGGGGTCGAACGCGTCAGGGTCGGGGTTTCGATTTCGACAAAGTCGTGCGTGTAGAGAGTGTCACGAGCGGCGCGCGACACCTGGGAACGAAGACGCAGCGCGTACTGTTCCGGTTCGCGACGAAGGTCGAGGTAACGGTACTTCAGGCGAGTTTCTTCGCCAACGTTGCCGGAGTCTTCTGCGTGCGCAGAGACCTGGAAAGGAAGAGGTGCGGACGTATTGAGGATTTCAATGTCGTCGCCCATCACTTCGATGGCGCCGGTGGGCAAGTGAGGGTTCTCGTTACCCTCGGGGCGAGCACACACCTCGCCGGTGACTTTGAGGACGAATTCGGAGCGGAGCTCGTGGGCGACGGATTCGTCGCGGACGACAACCTGTGCAATACCGGATGCATCGCGGAGATCGACGAATGCAACGCCGCCGTGATCACGGCGGCGATCCACCCAACCGGTCAGAGTAACGGTCTGACCGACAAGGTCGGTATTGAGGGTGCCAATGTTATGAGTGCGCAGCACGTGTCTTCCTTTCATTGTGGCCATCCGCGAGACGGGCGGCGGCACCGCGATTTTACTCCCCTTTATGCGCTCTTGTTCGCTTGCTTTGCTCGCGGGGCTCTAGGAGTGGGAAGATTCGCAGGTGACTGCTGAAGATTCCACACGCCTCAAATGGCAACCTATTGAGATTTCTTTGCTCGTAGGCTCAGTTCTTTTGATTACGCTTGCAGCGTTTGAGGGGCTTGCCACAACAACGATCATGCCGAATGTCGTTGCGGATCTGGATTCCGAAGCGTGGTTCTCAGTCGCTTCTGGCGCAGCTCTCGCAGCTCAGCTCAGCGCGACCGTCATCGCAGGAGCGCTGGCGGATTCAAAAGGGCCTCGGACGGTTCTTCTTGCAGGCTTTACCTGTTTTGTCGCCGGTCTGCTCACGTCAGCGTTCGCTCCTCACATTGCGATTTTCGTTGTCGGTCGTCTGATCCAGGGCTTGGGTGGCGGACTCATTATTGTTCCGCTGTATGTCTTCATTGGTTCGATTGCCCACGTTCATCATCGACCTTTCTTCTTCGCCGCGTTCTCTCTGTCATGGGTTCTGCCGGGCCTCGTTGGTCCCGCGATTGCTGGGTATGTCGCGCAGTACTTCGGCTGGCGCCCGGTCTTTTGGGCGGTTCCGTTCTTGGCTCTTCTTGCCGTTCTTCCCCTGATTTCTGTTCTTCGCCAGCTCGGTTCGTCCACAACGCACCCGGTGAAGAATCTGAAGCACTTGGGATTGCTCGCTGTGGTCGCGGGCACCGGTGTTCTGATGCTTCAGCTGTCGGGGGCTCTCGGTGGCATTGAACTGATCATTTTGATCATTGTGGGGCTTGTGCTCACCGGCTGGGCTCTCCCCCAGCTTCTCCCCAAGGGCGCGATGCGTTTGAAGCGTGGGATGCCCGCGGCGATTATGACGCGCCTGCTTGCCATGGGCGCTCAGGCCGGTGCGTCGGCATTCCTGCCACTTGTCTTGCAACGCGTTCACATGTGGGATGCAGATCATGCCGCTCTCGCTGTCACCATCGGTACGATCTCGTGGTCTGCCGGTGCGACTTACCAAGCTCGAGTCCACGACCCCGACCGTCGCATGCAGTTGCCCGCGATTGGCATGGCTCTGCTGACGCTTGGTCTTGTCCCGATTCTGTTCCTTGTGATTGCGTCGTGGCCCGTGTGGCCGGCGCTCGTCGGCTGGTTTGTTGCCGGGTTTGGCACGGGACTCATGCACTCGACACTCTCAGTGCTGACACTGGGGCTTACCGATACTTCGGAGCACGGTAAAGTTGCATCGTGGCTTCAGGTCGCCGACGCCGCAGGTGCATCAATCGAACTCGCGTTAGTGTCGATTGCCTTCGCTCTCTTCGCGCTGGTCATGCCAGTAGGGCCCCTCTCCTACTTGGCCTCCCCCGTTATCACCCTGATCGTCACCGTGGTCGCTCTTGTCGCATCATTGCGAATCAAGGGTGGCGATGCCCCTTCAGCTTCGTAGTTATTTCGCCGTTTGACGAGGCTCATCACGAGCCCGTAGGCAGATACACCAAAGGGATGGCAGATGATTTCATCCGCCATCCCTTTGCGTTTAAGCGCTTCGTTCTGGGCCTCGTCAACCCCCTGTGTCAGATCGCGCCACCGCTACATTCAGCGTGAGTGACGGTGAGAACCAAAGGACCTCGTGCCCTTTGAACCTGACTTGCCACCGCGGTCGAAACGATCGGAGGACTTGCCACGGCCACTCGCGCGAAAACGATCAGAAGAGCCGGAACGCTTCGCGGCACGTAGCGATGAGCGACGGTCGGACGACTCGTGGTGCGCATGATGATCAAAGCGGTCGTTGCGGTCCTTGTGCGCACGACGTGGCTTGTCATCGCGTTCGTAACGACGCGCATATTCGCGTTCGCCACGGTCGCGTTCGGGGCGTCCCGAACGATCGAACTTCTTAGCCTTGTCGAAGCTACGTTCGCGGTCAGAGCGGTGCCCGCCCTTACCGGGGCCCTGGTCCACGCGAATGCGTAACGGACGACCCTGAACGTAGCCCTTGCCAATGCGGCGCAACTGATCGTCGGTCAGGTCGCCGGAGATTTCGACCAGCGAGAAGGTCGGGAAGATTTCAATATTGCCAATGTCGCGGCCGTCAACGCCACCTTCACCAGCAATCGCTCCGACAATCGAACCGGGCTTCACGCGGTCTTTCTTGCCAACCTCAACGCGGTATCGGGTACCGACACCAAAGGATGCCTTGCGACCACGACCGCGTTGGTGGCCTGGCTTCAGCGGACGATCCTTATCACGACCGCCCTCGAATGAAGCACCAACGAATTCTCCGGACTCGTCGATTTCTTCTTCGTTACGGATCTTGCCCTTGCCACGGCGATCCTTTTCAACGCGCAAAGCCGGACCCTCGTCACCAACAGCGTTCGCCATGAGCGCGGCAGCGATGTCCATAATGTCGGTTTCAGACGTTTCTTGAACCTCGGTCAGCAGGTTCTTGTACATTTCAAGACGACCGCGTTCGATGCGAGCGTTGAGACCTTCGAGCATGCGACGCGAACGGAACTCAGAGACTGCTGCGGGCGACGGAATCTGGATCTCTTCCATCGGGGTGCCGGTCAGCTTCTCGATGCGACGCAGGCGACCGTGTTCACGTGGAGTAAAGAAAGTAAGCGAGCGACCTTCGCGACCGGCGCGACCGGTACGACCGATGCGGTGCACGTAGGCTTCCGGTTCACGGGGAACATCGAAGTTCACGACAAGGGAGATGCGCTCAACGTCGAGGCCACGGGCCGCAACGTCGGTTGCGATCAGCACGTCGAGCGTGCCGGCACGCAGACGTGCAACCATGCGTTCACGCTCAGTCTGCGCGACGTCACCGGAGATACCGGCTGCGCGGAAACCTCGTGCTGACATTTCGAGGGAAACCTCTTCAACGTCGGCGCGGGTACGCACGAACACAATCGCGGCATCGGCGTCTTCCTGGCCGGCAGCGATGTGCTGGGCACGCGTCGCGAGCACGCGAGACAAGGCGCCGATCTTGTGCTTGAACGGCACGACAGCGTAGGTCTGGTGGATCGTGTCAACAGTCGAAGATTCTTCCGAGACAGCGATCTTCACGGGGTTAAACAGGTGAGTGTTCGCAATGCGTTCAATCGCCTGGGGCATCGTGGCGGAAAACAGTGCGGTCAGGCGGTCTTTAGGCACGGACGAGGTAATCGTTTCGACGTCTTCAGCGAAGCCCATGCGCAGCATTTCGTCGGCCTCGTCGAGGACAAGCATGCGCACGCCGGACAGATCTAGCGCACCTTTTTCAATAAGGTCGATGACACGCCCAGGGGTGCCGACGACGACCTGCGCCCCCTTCTTCAGAGCGTTGATCTGCGGGCCATAGGGTGAACCACCGTAGACGGAAACAACATCAAGGCCACGTGTACGGGCTGCGAAATCCTCAATGGCCTGCGCGGACTGCATGGCAAGTTCGCGGGTTGGAGCAAGCACGAGGGACTGGACGAGCTTCTCATCGGCATCCACGATCGCGAGCATAGGCAGACCGAAAGCGGCGGTCTTACCGGTACCGGTCTGGGCAATACCGACAACGTCATTCAATTCGAGCAGGGACGGGATCGCCTTTTCCTGAATTGGAGTCGGTGTCACAAACCCCATCTGGGTGACAGCATCGAGGATCTCATTGGGAAGACCAAGGTCAGCAAAGGTGATGGAAGGCTCTTCTTCGTCGTCTTCACGTTCGCCGCCATCTTCGGCGTTCTCGAGTTCATCATCGACGAGGCCGGATTCTAAGTCCAGGGTGTCGTTTTCTTCGGCCGGAAGCTCTTCAACGGCGCCAGTCGTTTCGGCAGGTTCGTTCAATTCGTCGACGGTGTTGAGGTTCATTTCCTGTTTTTCAGGCACAGTATTCCTATCGGATTGTGTGTTTCATTCGAGGCTGATTTCTATCAAGCCGGGCCACTGTGGGGCCTTCGGCGCAACCTCATCCCACAACATCCACCGCTTAGCGGTGCCCATCACTTTCATTCAAGGCGCGCCTCATCGCTCAAACAAGCCTACGTTGCTCCTTCACGAAACGATGCTTTTGGGGGCGGTGAGATCACTCACCGCCCCCAAAAGCATCAGCTACGACCCGTTTCGACAATCACGCTCCGACCGAGATGACACGCGGCTTCAAGTCCTGAGCAGACGGAGTCCACGTCGAAGCGTCAGCTTCGATTTGTTCTCCACTTCGAATGTCTTTGACCGTGTCGGCTTCACCTTCCATTCCCGGGAACCAGACGAATGGGATACCTCGTTTATCAGCGAACTTAATCTGCTTGCCGAACTTGGCCGCGCTCGGTGCAACATCGGTGCTAATTCCACGGCTACGCAACTGCATTGCGATATCTTCCGAGCGAGCGCGATCTGTCTCGTCGATGACAGCAACAACGACCGCGGCAGGAACCTTGCGGGTAGCTTGAACCATCGGTGCTGAAATCATGCGGGAAACCAGACGCGAGACGCCAATCGAGAGACCAACGCCCGGGTAGGTGCGTTTCCCATCCTTTGCCAGCGAATCGTAACGCCCACCGGAGCAAATGGAGCCGAGGTCCTCGTGGCCTTCAATCACCGATTCGTAAACGGAGCCGGTGTAGTAATCCAGGCCGCGCGCGATCTTCAGATCAGCGATGACAGCGCCGGGCATACGACGATGAGCTTCCTCGAGGAGCGCACACAGCTGATTCAAGCCTTCGGCAAGAAGCTCGCCTTCGCAACCGAGTCCAGCAATTCTAGAACGGATCTCATCGGGATCATTGCTACGGATCTGGGCCATCTTGAGAAGCTTCTCGGCCTGCTCGCCATTGATATTCGAGCATGCGAGTTCTGCGGTAACGCCCTCGGGACCAATCTTGTCCAGTTTGTCGAGGCCACGCAATGCAGCCTCAACGTCGGTAACACCGAGAGATTCGCACACGCCCTGAACGACCTTGCGGTTGTTCACGAGCACGTGCACTGTCGGGATCGGAAGCGTTGCAAGAGCTTCGGCCATCACAAGAGGAAGATCGACCTCGAAGTGGAAAGGAAGATCACCGTTGCCAACAACATCGATGTCAGCTTGAGTGAACTCACGGAAACGCCCTTCCTGCGGACGCTCACCACGCCAGACCTTCTGGATCTGGTAGCGCTTGAATGGGAAATCAAGCTCGTTCGCATTCTCGATGACGTACCGAGCAAAAGGAACCGTCAGGTCAAAGTGCAGACCCATCTTGCGTTCCTTAGACGAATGACGACCAGCTTCGGCATCCTTCATCGCTTGCAGGCGGTCAAGGACATAAACCTCTTTCGAGGTCTCCCCCTTTGCCTCAAGCTGCTCAAGCGTTTCAACCGCACGAGTCTCAATCCCAGAGAAACCATGCAACTCAAAGACCTGACGAATATGGTCAAGAACATATTGTTCGATGATTCGACCTTCAGGGAGCCATTCGGGGAAACCGGAAAGAGATGTACGTGCCATGGCTCTATTGTTCCACGCCTAGGCGTATTGCCTAAAACGGGCAACGATATTCGGGCTCTGATCCCCGTTAAGGTCGAGCCCTGCAGACATTAAAAAAACCGCTAGCCGAAAAACACGTTGGCCTTGGGAATCCCCAAGGCCACCGTTAGTTCTTGATAGGTATCAGCCGAGTGTACGAGCCCGCCTCAAATACGGATTTGTCTCAATCTCATGCGACAAAACCGTCGTTGGACCGTGCCCCGGGATCAAGAGGGTTGCAGGATCCAAAGCATGTGAAATAGTGCGTAGCGAATGGCGCATCTGAGTCTCATCGCCACCGGCAAGATCCGTACGACCGACCGAACCAGCAAAAAGCACATCAGCAGATAGAGCCCATGGAACCGGGGTTGAAGACGAGAAGACACTCTGTCCCTTCATCTCAACCTCAATATCGCAGTGACCGATAAACACGGCAGAACCTTCAGAGTGACCTGGAGCTGGAACCATCTTCATCCAGATACCGGGAAGCACCTCAACGCTACCACCCGGAAAATCGCGCAGATCGGCGGGCTTCACCCACGGGCCGATGCTCGGGGGCACGGGCATCGGAATATGCGATGCCGGATCATCCATTCGGTATCGATCAGGAGCCGGGATCCACGTAGGGGCAGAAGTCTCAGGCGCCCACGAGGCAACCTCGGCACAATCCCAGACATGATCAGGATGACCGTGAGTTGCAAGAACAGCTCCGACATGAGCCTGAGACGCGACCAAGACCTCGCGAATCTTATCCTGCACTCCCGCTGACGGATCGACGACCAGCGCCGCCGGCTCGCCATCGGCAACCAGCACCACGCAGTTGGCTGCGTAGTACGGCGTTGGAATAACAGTGATTTTCACTGATCACTCCATAGAGGTGCGAATCTGAGCAAGCCAGGTGCGCTTTGTCTCCAGAGCCTCAGTAAGGGACTTGACCTTCTTTTCGTCACCCTTCGCCTTGGCAACGCTAAGATCCGATTCGAGGGACTCAACCTGAGCCTCGAGCTGGCCGAGCATACCCTGAGCACGTGCACGTGTTTCAGGGTTGGTACGACGCCATTCGTTTTCTTCTGCCTCACGGATTGCAGATTCAACCGCACGCAGACGACCTTCAATGCGATGCAAGTCAGAGGAAGGAACTCGACCAATTTCTTCCCAGCGATCCTGAACCGAACGCAGGGCGGTCTTCGCAGCTTCAAGATCCTCCACAGGCAGGATCTTCTCTGCTTCGTCGGCAAGTGCTTCCTTGGCAGCAAGATTCTCGCGGTACTCAGAATCAGTGGCCTCGTCCTTCGCGCGACGTGCGTCGAAGAAGACCTGCTGTGCCGCACGGAAACGTGCCCACAGAGCATCATCTTCCTTACGGGAT
This sequence comes from Actinotignum sp. usb-actsch-rep-73, assembly GCF_059082735.1. Taxonomy (NCBI): domain Bacteria; kingdom Bacillati; phylum Actinomycetota; class Actinomycetes; order Actinomycetales; family Actinomycetaceae; genus Actinotignum; species Actinotignum sp. usb-actsch-rep-73. The sequence continues at coordinate 25,319 of NZ_JBHNPV010000084.1, forward strand.
GCGCGAGGAGCCGCCTTCCAACGATTCATCAGCTCACGGTATGCACCCGAAGTGGCGCCCCAATCGGTCGAGGTCTGCAAAGCTTCAGCCTCGGCGATAATGGCTTCCTTCACTCGCTTCGCCTCAGACTGTGCCTGATCGAGAGCAGAGAAATACTGGCGACGCTGACGATCAAACTGAGTACGCGCCGAAGAGAAACGCTTCCAGAGCTCATCTTCAACAGCCTTTTCGATGCGCGGTCCCTTGCGCTGCAACGACTTCCATTCGTCGAGCAGATCACGGAGCTTCTGACCAGACTGCTTCCAGTGAATACGCTCAGGAGCCTGAGCGATGATGGCTTCAGCAGCCTCAACGACTGCCCTACGAGCTTTCAAAGCTTCCTCACGAGCAGCTTGGCGTTCAATCTTTGCTACTTCCTTACGCTCTTCAGCACGCACCTTCACGCTCTCAACACGTTCGCGCAACGCAGCAAGGTTACCCAGAGCATTCGGAGATTCAAGAGCTTCGGTGATCGTCGCAAGAGTCAGATCAATATCCTTGGGAGCCAAGGTTGCAAGGCGATGTTCGAACAGCTTGACGGTTGCCTCAATATCCGCAAAACGACGCTCGTAAAGGGCGAAAGGCTCTGCAGGCACACCTTCGGGGTAGCCACCAATAACACGCTCAGTGCCGTTATCGACAACGTAAACGGTGCCGTTTTCATCGATACGACCGAACTCGTGAGTGAGTGGCGTACTCGACGCGGACACGGGAGTTTCCTTGGCCGGAGCCGAAGGGGTGATGTTCTGCTCGTCAGAAGAGGGAGCAGGCTTGGGGGTCGGCGTCGTTGTCACAATCATTGCCTTTCATGGCGAGGGCGCTATGCGCCGATGCGTGGAAGAGTCTCCACGGAGCGTGGTTCTCAGTGCACCGATGTGGTGCACCCCTGTCAGTCTACGTCCTTGGCCCCCATTTCATAAACTGGCGTTTACGACATGGACGATTACGGCTGTTTTGCCCCGATTGCCCCGTCCTTTAACGCGCAGAGATGTCACACGCGAACGGCCTCGAACACCCCATCGACGCGACGCAGAGCGGAAAGAACCGCATTCAAATGCGCCATATCTGCCAACTCAAACGAGAATCGAGCAAGCGAAACCTGATCGGACGTCGTCTTCGTTGACGCAGACACAATGTTGACGCGATAGTCCGACATCACCTTCGTCAGATCCGACAGCAATCCCGCACGATCCAAAGCCTTGACCTGGATCTGAACACGGAACACCTGTCCGCTGACTCCCCGTGCCCAAGAAACGTCGACAAAGCGCTCAGGTTGCAATTCCTTCAGTCGAACAGCGTTATGGCACGAAGCAATGTGGACGGACACGCCCTGACCGCGAGTAATAAAACCAACAACATCATCGCCCGGAACCGGGGTACAGCACTTTGCCAGCTTCACCCAAATATCTTTGGACTCCATACCGGCAACGGTGATACCCGCATCGGACGAACCCGATTGAGTGCGAATCCGAGTTGCACCCGGAGTCACTCCTTCGGACAGAGTTTCTTCGGTGCCGTCTCCTCCACCCAGATTCTCGACAAGTTTTGACACAACGTTCTGAGGCGAAACCTGGCTCTCACCGACAGCCGCATACAGGCTGGACACATCGGAATAGCCCAACGACGTTGCCACCGACAGGATCGTCTCATGACTCATCAAGCGTTGAAGAGGAAGATTCTGCTTACGCATTGCCTTCGCAAGCGCTTCCTTGCCCTCTTCAATCGCTTCTTCGCGACGTTCTTTAGAGAACCACGATTTAATTTTCGAACGCGCACGCGGAGATGCCACAAAAGCAAGCCAGTCGCGTGACGGACCAGCCTTGTCGGACTTCGAGGTCACAACCTCAACCGTTTCGCCAGACTCAAGCTGAGTATCAAGCGAAACGAGGCGCCCATTCACTTTCGCACCAACCGTATGGTGCCCAACCTCAGTGTGCACCGCATAGGCGAAATCAACAGGTGTGGCATGCGCTGGCAGAACAACAACTTGCCCCTTCGGCGTAAAAACATAAACTTCGTCGCCGGCGATCTCATAGCGCAAAGAATCGAGGAACTCTTCAGGGTCACCCGTTTCACGTTCCATCTCGACAAGGGAGCGAAGCCAGTTGGCTTGTTCATCGTTGCTCATTCGATCTGTATCGACGCCAGTCGCATTCGGATTCTGCTTGTACTTCCAGTGCGCGGCAACACCGTGTTCGGCACGCTCGTGCATTTCAAAAGTACGAATCTGGATTTCGACAGGCTTACCACCGGGTCCAATTACCGTCGTGTGCAACGACTGGTACAGATTGAACTTCGGCATAGCGATATAGTCCTTGAAACGCCCAGGAATCGGATTCCACCGAGCATGCAAAGAACCCAGAACGCCGTAGCAATCCTTCACTGACTCTACGAGGACACGAACGGCCACCAGATCGAAGATCTCATCGAATGCTTTACCACGGACGATCATCTTCTGATAGATCGAATAATGGTTCTTGGGGCGACCAGAGACAGTGCCCTTCGTCCCTGAACGACGAAGATCCTCTTCAATCTGACCAATCACATCTCGCAGATACACATCGCGCTGGGGAGCCCGCTCTGCAACCAAGCGATCGATCTCTTCATAAATCTGAGGGTACAGAGTCTTAAAGGAGAGCTCTTCGAGTTCCCACTTCACCATGTTCATGCCCAGACGATGAGCAAGAGGCGCATAAATCTCAAGCGTTTCTCGCGCCTTGTTCTTCGCTGACGACGGGGGGACGAAACGCCACGTGCGCGCATTATGAAGACGGTCAGCAAGCTTAATGAGAAGAACTCGAATATCGCGGCTCATCGCAACAAGCATCTTGCGCAGTGTTTCAGATTGAGCAAATTCGCCGTAGCGCACCTTGTCCAGCTTCGTCACACCGTCAACGAGCGCCGCAATCGGCTCACCATATTCCGCTGCTAGCTCTTCAACCGTGTAGTCCGTATCTTCAACCGTGTCATGCAGAAGAGCAGCCACCAGTGTCGGGGTAGTCATACCCATTTCAGCAAGAATCGTTGCCACCGCAACTGGGTGAGTAATATACGGCTCACCCGATTTACGAACCTGCCCCCGGTGATGCAATTCGGCCGTGCGATAGGCACGCTCGATCATGCTCACATCGGCTTTCGGATGGTTCGCACGCAGTGCTCGAACCAACGGTTCGATCTCAGGAATCGTCGGGCGCGTGCGTGCGCCAAACCATACGAGGCCGGACCTCACACGAGATCCGGCCACGCCTGGTTTTGAGTGAGCGGAGTTAGCCTGGTCAGTCATGCTCCTATGATACGCACCTGTGACGTGTCAAACATATTTGACCGCAACTAAACGAGGAACCGCAGGTCAGACTACCAATGCTGATTCGGTGACGACATCATGTTCGGCAAGCTTTTCGCGCCCGTCGAAAGCCTCAAGCTCCAGAAGAACAGCAACGGTGCTCACGTGTGCTCCGCACTGACGGAGCAGATCAACCGACGCAGCAGCAGTGCCTCCTGTTGCAAGAACGTCATCGATGACCAGCACACGCGACCCTGGAGTCACCGACTCGGGTCGGATCTCCATGCGAGCGCTACCGTATTCAAGGTCATAGTCGACACCGATAACGTGACCGGGAAGCTTGCCTGCTTTACGGATGGTCAGCATACCGACACCGAGTTCAGCGGCAAGTGGCGCTCCAAGAATGAAGCCACGCGACTCCAGACCTGCAATTGCGTCGACACTCCCCTTATAGCGCTCGGCGAGCATCTCAATGAGCTCTTTAAACGCCGGACCGTTTGCAATCAGCGGAGTGATATCGCGAAACAGAACACCGGGCTCCGGGAAATCTTGAACAAGACCGAGATTCGAGTCAACAAGTTCACCGATATGCGCGCCAAGTTCACCACTCATCGATGCTCTTTCTTCCTCTTCGGCTGGTGAGCATTCGAGAGGCGCTGCCCCGGACGAACAGGAGCAACCTTCACAGTGGAGGCACCCTCGTCACCCTTGCCCACAGCCACATGACGCGCACGATCCTTTTCGACCGACTCCGTGTGCGCCTTCGTCTTCTTCAAACGTTCTTGAAGCAGAACAAGAAGCGGGGACGCAATGAAGATCGACGAGTAGGTGCCGGCTATCATACCGACGAACAGCGCCAGCGAAATATCGGTCAGAGTACCGGTACCAAGAAGCAAAGCACCGATAATCAGAATCGAACCGACCGGAAGCAATGCAACAACCGACGTGTTAATCGAACGAACCATGGTCTGGTTGACGGCTAAGTTCACATATTCGGCAAAAGTGAAACGCTTCTGGTCGTAGATGCCCTTCGTCAACTCACGGACCTTGTCGAATACAACGACCGTGTCGTACAGAGAGTAACCAAGAATCGTCAGGAAGCCGATGACCGTTGCAGGCGAAACCTCAACCTGGGTGATAACGAAAACACCAAGCGTGAGGGCAATATCGTGGACAAGTGCCAGCAGAGCGGCCAGCGCCATAGTCCATGACCTGAAGTACAGGGTCATCAAGATCGCGACGAGCAACATGAAGATGACAAGCGACTGAGTAGCCTTCGAAGTCACCGAAGCACCCCAGGACGGGCCGATCGTTGACGACTGAACATCGGCCGGATCAACACCGTACGCGCTGGTCAACGCATCACGAATCGTCGCCGCCTGCTGCGAATCAACAGATTCAGTCTGAATACGAACAGAATCCGTACCAACCTTCGTCACCTTCGCGGTGGAAACAATTCCGGTGCCAGTCACGATATCCGAGGCCTTTTCCTCAGACTGATCGCTGACTCGGGTCACATCAAACTGCGCACCGCCTGTGAACTCAATGGAAGCATTGAGGCCGATGGCTGCTGAAAGAACAAAAGCAACGCCAATCAAGGCTGCAGCAAGACCAACAAAAACCTTGCGCTTAGGGACAACCGGGTAGGACTTATCCCCCGAGTACAGAGCATTACCCCACTGGGCGAACGACATCATTTCGCGTCCCCTTTCTGCTCGGCAGCCTCACCATCGACTGCGCTACCCTCAGCCTTCGTCGCTTCACTATCCGCAGATGCGCGAGCTTCTTCCACTTGCGCTTCAGCTTCAGCTTTAGCTTCAGCAAGACGCTGCGCGCGACGACGCTGAGCAAGGCTCACCCCTTTGCCTTCAGTCACAGGCTGAGCCGTCGCACCCTTGCCCTGCTTTTGCTTCGGCATAACAACACGACCACGACCGGCGTAAATCAGCGAGTTCTTTGCACCGAGGTGCTCGGGATCAAGACCGGAAAGACGATGTCCCTCGCCGAAGAATTTGGTACGAATCAGCAGTTCCATCATCGGGTGAGTGAACAGGAAGATGACAGCAATATCGATCACGGTTGTCACACCGAGAGTGAACGCGAAGCCCTGCACGCCACCGACTGCCAGCAGGTAGAGGACGATAGCTGCAACCAGGTTCACGGCATCGGAGACGAGGATCGTGCGCTTAGCGCGATCCCAGCCCTCGTCGACTGCGGCAGCAAGCGGGCGACCGTCACGGACCTCGTCACGCACGCGTTCGAAGTAGACGATGAACGAGTCAGCGGTGACGCCGACCGCCATAATCAAGCCTGCAACGCCTGCGAGCGACAAACGATATCCCATCGTCGCCGACAGAAGCGCGATCACGATGTAGGTGAGTGCTGCTGCAACAAATAGCGAACCGGCAGAAATAAGCGCCAGACCACGGTATTGCCAGATCAGGTACAGGATGACCAGCAGGAAGCCGATGGCGCCAGCCAACATGCCCTTCTGCAGGTGATCAGAACCCAGTGTGGCGGAAATACGCTGTTCGGACTCAACTTCAAAGTTCAGGGGAAGCGAACCGAAGCTGAGCTGGTTTGCCAACGCGGTGGCTGACTTCGCGGTGAAGTTACCGGTGATCTGAGCACGACCATCAGAGATGACAGCATTCATTGAAGGAGCAGTAATCACCGAACCGTCAAGAACAACGGCAAAGTGGTTGCGATCCGGCGAGTCGAAGAAGCTCTTTCCTTCGGCGTCAGAATCCTTGTAGGAGTAGAGCAGTTCGGAAGAATCTGCGAATGCCTTCGTACCTTCAGAATCGAACTGCAGGTCGACACCCCACGCGCCGGTTGCCTGACCGGTCGAGTTGGTGACTTGGCCGGCAGTTGCGTTCGAAAGGTTCGAACCGGCAACCGAAACCGGACCAAGGATGTACTTCAGCTGACCATCGCTATCGCAGGCAGCGTAGGGCTTGTCTGCAGCACCTTCGGTCTGCTGGCGAGCTTCGGAGTTGGTGCAGTCAAGCACGGAGAAGTCGTAGAGAACCTGCTCTGTGATCCATGCAAGATCCGTTCCATTAGCAGGAGTCGAATTCGGCTGGTCTGAGAGAACACCGTCTTGATTCAGATCAGCGACCTTCATCGCGGATTCTTCATCCAGTGCGGTCGACACCTGCTGAACCGACTGAGCACCGTCTGCTGACTGGGCGCCATCAGCCGAAGCCTGTTCTGTCGCTGATTGAGTTTTATCAGCAGACTGAGCTGACTGTTCAGAATCTTTGTCTGAAGCCTCGGCGGTTGAGGAGGTCGCAACTTTCTGGGAAGCCAGACCGATACGGAGAACAGGTCGGAAGTTCATCTGCGAGGACGAACGAATCAGGTCGAGAGTTTCCTGTGAAGGCGTACCTGGGATTGAAACAACAATGTTATCCGAGCCCATCGAAGTGATCTCTGATTCGGCAACACCGGAGGCATCAATACGATTACGAATAATTGAAATCGCCTGCGTGATGTCGTCTTCAGTGATCGCTCGGTCGCCTTCTTCGGTCGACTTCGGCGTCAAGATCAGTTGGGTGCCGCCCTGAAGATCGAGGGCGAGCGAGGGAACCAACGAGGTCCCCTTGGTGACGTTGCCAATCACCAGTCCGGCCGCTGCCACCACCATTGCAACAATGAGGGTGACAAGTGAACGCACAGGTCGGCGTTTACGTGTAGACACTTTTAACTACTCCCAGTCCCTAGCTCGGGATACTCAGTTCTTTTCGTCGGTCGATGCATCATCCGTAGCGGGATCATCGAGGCCAAGAATCGGTTCTTGCGGTTCTTCTTCGGCCAGTTCGACAGCGGGCTCATCTGAAGCGAAAGGCGGTTCGTCCCCAACGGAACGGATCATCTGACGATCCCAGTACATCTCTGTACCATCAATCGTCTCGAGTACGACGATGTCGCCGTCCTGATCGACAAAGCGACCCCAGAATCCAACAGCGGTCTTCACCCAAGCACCGGGAACGAGTTTCTCGTTCATATCTCGTTCCATTTGAGCCTGACGCTCAGCCATCTTCTTGCGACCACGGCTTGAGTACCACATCATCGCGATCAGGATGAGCGCAAGTAGGATAAAGGTCATGTTGCCGCCCTGGAGGAAGTTACCCACGGATTGCCTCTTTCTAGTCATGAACGCGCGTAGAGCGCACCCTGGTCAGTCTAATGCGAAGAAGGCTCTCTTAGCGAAAAAGGCGGTCAAATCAGGCGAATAACACTGTGATTCAGCTAAACAGCATAGATTCGGCGGGCGGTGTCAGCCCCAAATGTTGGAAAGCTTTGGGCGTGGCGGCACGTCCGCGGTTGGTTCTAACAAGGAATCCTTCACGAACCAAGTAGGGCTCAGCGACGGTTTCGACCGTCTCTGCTTCTTCACCTACCGTGACCGCAAGAGTGGTCAATCCAACCGGTCCCCCAGCAAAACGCCGACAGACTGCGTCGAGTACTGCTCTGTCAAGACGATCGAGACCGTAGCGATCAACCTCGAACAGGGTGAGTGCGCCCTGGGCAGCTTCAAGATCCAAAGCGCCGCTTCCACGTACTTGGGCATAGTCGACGACGCGACGAAGAAGGCGATTGGCAATACGCGGGGTGCCTCTTGACCGGGAGGCGATTTCGTGAGCCGCCTGAGCGTCCAAGGGGGCGCCAAGAAGGTCAGCGGAACGCGTGACGACTGCTTCAAGTTCGTGTGTCTCGTAGAACTCAAGGTGAGCGGTAAAACCGAAACGGTCACGCAGAGGAGCCGGTAGCAGGCCCGTGCGCGTAGTCGCACCGACAACGGTAAAAGGCGGAAGCGTCAGCGGAATCGAGGTTGCGCCGGGCCCCTTACCCACGACAACGTCGACGCGGAAGTCTTCCATTGCCAGATACAGCATTTCTTCTGCGGTGCGAGCAAGACGATGGATTTCGTCAATAAAAAGAATGTCGCCTTCTTGAAGCCCTGAAAGGATCGCAGCAAGGTCACCCGAATGCTGGATTGCCGGACCGGAGGTCAGGCGGAGCGATGTCCCCATTTCGGCGGCAATAATCATTGCCAAAGTGGTCTTACCCAACCCGGGAGGACCGGCAAGAAGAACATGGTCGGGACTCACGCCACGGCCACGTGCCGCATCGAGAACAAGCTGAAGCTGTTCACGAACAGTTTCTTGTCCGACGAATTCAGTGAGGCGCTTGGGACGCAGAGCTGCTTCTGCAGCACGTTCAAGCTCACCGGCATCAGGAGCAACAATACGCATTGCCTCTGCGGGAGAATCGAAAGAATCAGCCACGAGAGCCTCCCAACTTCAGCAAAGCGGCACGGAGCAAATCAGACGCCCCCAAGCCCTGTCCACCCAGCGTATCGATTGCCGCTTGTGCCTGGGATTGCTTCCATCCCATCGAAACCAAAGCTGCCACAACATCTTCTTCGACAGCGCCCATGGCGAGTGCGGCTCCGGTTCCCGCCTTTCCAAGATGTGCGGGCTGACCGAGTTTCTCCCCTAGCTCCAACACCATGCGTTGCGCTGATTTCTTTCCAACACCGGGGATCTTGCCCAGGGTTGAAAGATCATGATCACGAACGGCACGACGAAGATCATCGGGGCTAAGAACGCCAAGCGCACCAAGGGCAATACGAGGTCCAATACCGGACACGGTCTGCAAGATGGTGAATACATCACGCTGATCAGCCGTTTCAAAGCCCATGAGTGTCAGGGAATCCTCGCGAACAATAAGCGATGTTGCAACAGTGAGCTCGTCACCGACGCGCACCTGCTGAGCGTATGTGGGCACGACCTTCACATCGAAACCAACGCCGGAGACAACCACGACAATTGAATCCAAACCAACTGAGGCCACTGTTCCACTCAACTGTGCGATCAATTGTTCTCCTGTATTGGATCGATAGCGCCCACACCCAATGCGAACACCTGTTCTATTTTACTTGCGACGCAGTCGCGGATCAACAGCACCTGTCCGGCGTTGCGCAGCTTGAGCTTCCGCCCACGCACGTTGCGCGGGTGTCATTGACCCTTTGGAAGTCAAGCGACCAGAGATAGAAACAGAAACTGATGAATCATCGCCAACACCCAGTAGACCTGTCCCCCGCCACGCATGACAAATTGCGATTGCAAGCGCATCTGCAGCATCCGCGGGCTTCGGAGGCTTCGACAAGCGAAGAATACGCGACACCATCGCCTGAACCTGCGCTTTATCCGCATTGCCGTTTCCAGAAACAGCAGACTTCACTTCTGACGGGGTATGAACCGCCATCGGCAGACCAGCACGCGCCACGCACGTCATGGCAGCACCCATGACCTGCATCGTCGTCGTCACTGACTGCAAGTTGTCTTGGGCGAAGACTCGCTCAATCGCCACAACTTCAGGCTGATACTGCGCGATCACACTATCAATCGCATCTGCAATCGTCCGAAGCCTAAAATGCGTCGCAATGTCTTTGTTAGAACGAGCAACCCCGACATACACGAGCGTGGCACGCCTTGACTCATCAACGTCAACAACACCCAAACCGCATCGTGTAATGCCGGGGTCAATTCCCATGACTCGCATGGGTCAGCGGTTCTCCACCATTGAAACGAACAGTTCATGCAGGCGGTCATCGCCACCAACCTCGGGGTGGAAGCTGGTTGCCATGACGTTACCTTGACGTACGGCCACGATCGGACCATCTTCAGCGTTTCCGGCGCGCGCAATCACAGACACGGTGTCGCCAACGGACTCAACCCACGGTGCGCGGATAAAGACAGCGCGGAAATCGTCGCCTTCGATGCCGTCAATCACGAGGTCTTCTTCGTAGGAATCAACCTGACGCCCAAAGGCATTACGTCGAACAACCATGTCGAGGGTGGCGAAGCACTTCTGATCATCGCGACCATCAAGGATCGTAGACGAGAGCATAATCATGCCAGCGCATGTGCCCCACGCGGGAAGTCCAGCATCAAGACGGTCTTTCAGAGGTTCAAACATGTCGAAGGAGGCCAACAGATTCGACATGGTCGTTGACTCGCCGCCGGGGATGATCAGACCATCCACTTTCGCCAACTCGCAGGGACGACGCACCTTAACGGCGCGGGCGCCAGAATTCTCTAGCGCCCGCACATGTTCGTCAACGTCACCCTGAAGGGCGAGAACGCCGATCGTCACCATCCGCGCTCCGCAAGACGGTGAGAAACCGGAAGGTCGTCAACGTTGATACCGACCATTGCTTCACCAAGGCCACGCGAAACCTCAGCAATAACGGACGGATCATCGTAGAAGGTGGTTGCCTTAACGATGGCAGCTGCACGCTTCGCCGGATCGCCGGACTTGAAGATACCGGATCCAACGAAAACACCCTCAGCACCGAGCTGCATCATCATTGCAGCGTCCGCCGGGGTAGCAATGCCACCGGCGGTGAACAGAACGACAGGAAGCTTACCTTCGCGAGCGACCTCGGCGACCAGCTCGTAGGGAGCCTGGAGTTCCTTGGCAGCAACGTAGAGCTCATCTTCGGGAAGCGAGGTGAGGTGACGGATCTGGTCGCGGATCTTACGCATGTGCGTCGTCGCGTTGGAAACGTCGCCGGTACCAGCTTCGCCCTTGGAGCGAATCATTGCTGCACCTTCGGTGATGCGACGGAGCGCCTCACCCAGGTTGGTTGCACCGCAGACAAAGGGAACGGTGAAGTTCCACTTGTCGATGTGATTGGTGTAATCGGCCGGGGTGAGAACCTCGGATTCGTCGATGTAGTCGACGCCGAGGGACTGCAGAACCTGAGCTTCAACGAAGTGGCCGATGCGAGCCTTTGCCATGACCGGGATGGAGACAGCGTTGATGATGCCATCGATCAGATCCGGGTCAGACATACGGGCAACGCCACCCTGTGCGCGAATGTCCGCAGGAACGCGCTCGAGCGCCATGACGGCAACTGCGCCCGCATCTTCGGCGATCTTTGCTTGCTCTGGAGTAACGACGTCCATGATGACGCCACCCTTGAGCATCTGAGCCATACCGCGCTTAACCTGCGGGGTACCAACTTCGCGAGTCGACGTGAAGTCAGCCATCGTCACTCCCCTTCTTCCAGCTGCGCGCGGACCTCATCCGAGTACGTCATGTTGTTGTAGATGTTCTGAACGTCGTCAGATTCTTCTAGAGCGTCGATCAGTTTCTGAACCTTCAGTGCGCCTTCAAGGTCAACCTCAACGTCGGTCGATGCGACGAATTGAACTTCAGCGGAATCGTAATCGATACCTGCTGACTGGAGCGCCTTACGGACCTCGACAACATCGGAGGCTGCGGATTCGATGACGAATCCATCACCGGTGTCGGTCACTTCTTCAGCACCCGCATCCAGAACGGCTTCCATGATCGTGTCCTCGTCAACGCCGTCTGCTGCGCCCACCTCGACAATGCCACGACGGGAGAAGAGGTAGGAAACCGAACCCGGGTCCGCCAGCGAGCCTCCCTGACGGGTAAAGCCAAGGCGGACGTCGGAAGCTGCACGGTTACGGTTGTCGGTCAGACATTCGACGAGGAATGCAACGCCGTTCGGGCCGTAGCCTTCGTACATGATGGTTTCGTAGTTCGCGCCACCGGCTTCTGCACCGGAGCCACGCTTGACAGCACGATCGATGTTGTCAGCGGGAACGGAATTCTTCTTTGCCTTCTGGATGGCGTCATACAGGGTCGGGTTACCTGCGGGATCGCCGCCGCCGGTGCGTGCTGCAACTTCAATATTCTTGATCAGACGAGCGAAGAGCTTTCCGCGCTTCGCGTCAATGGCGGCCTTCTTGTGCTTGGTGGTCGCCCATTTAGAGTGTCCCGACATTACTGCTCCCTTGAAGGGTGGATTGCGTACCCGTATATCTTAGCGGGATTAGTAAAAGGTCAGCGTCTTCAAAGGTGGGCTATGGGACACAGTAAACGTTCGATGCCAATGCCCGTCAGCCTTGAACTCTGCGATTACAGCACGCGTGGGACGGTGACAATCCGTACTGGCAGGTTCGCGCCGGGACGAAAATCAGCGAAACTTCCTTCGCTTTGAATGATCAGAGCAGTCGCTTTACCGACGCCAGTGCCAAGATCGGCTTTCGCACTATCGTCTCCGATCAGGTATCCAACATGGCCGATTGTTGGCTGATGTCCGACAATCAGTGCGGATTCTCCAGGCAGGGAGTTAATCGTTTCGATGAGTGACTCTGCCCCTGCATCGTAGATTGAACGATCCTTGTACGTGGTCCTCATTGGCAGGTTCTTCGCGATCTCGTCGAAGGTCTGCCATGCGCGCACTGCTGTTGAACTGACCCCTAGTTCGATGTCTCCAACTTCGGCTTGCAGTTTGATGCCAAGCTCGTGCGCCCGACGGAGACCAAGATCGGTCAACGGTCGCGAGTGATCCGACAGCGCGAAATACTCCGGGTCAGAGTGGCGAACAAGGATCAGCGTGCATTGACTCATGCGAAAAGATTACAGTGTGAGGGATCGAGGAGGTTCAATGGCATTGGGACGAGGCCGCGCTGACGGTGTGTGTCAGGCACGCGAGTGTAATGCGCAGGCGGTGTGGATCATCACCTGGTCAAACCCGAAAATCCCGTGGGCGGATTCCAAGACGTGGCTGTCATGCAATGAACACCGCGAATTTCTGTCCGATTACATGCGATACCGGGGTTTCCCCTTTGAGATCAATCCTCTAGATCCCACTGATCAACTGGACGGTTATTCCACGTCAGACCAGTGAAGGCACCTCGCAGATCGTCGGGGTTGTGAGGAACGGAGGTGCCGAATCGTTCGGTGGGCCACTGCAAGATGACGGTTCCCGTATTCGACATGAAGTGAGTCATCACAAGAGTGCCGGAGATGTTGTGCGCAAGCGTCGATGCCAGCAGGCGCAGTAGGGCTCCATGAGCGACGATCACACCCACGCCGTCCGGATCTTCCTCAAGTACGAGGCCAGCCACTTCGGCGATAACGGGCAACGCACGGGCAAGCGCGTCCTCCCCCGTTTCAGCGCCAGACATACGAATGTGAGTTGCACCGTGCGACCAGTTTCCCGTTCCTTCAACGTAAACGGAGTCTGAGAACGGGTCAGCGTTCATCTCAACGTCACCTGAGCGTAATTCACGAATTCCTGGTCTCACCAGCGGAGTCAGGGCATACTTAGCGCATAGGGGTGCGCAGGTTTGGCGAGTGCGAAAAAGAGGTGAAACAGCAACCACTGTTGGAGCCTGCCCGACTTCAGATTCCCAGCGCGAAGCAAGATCGGTGGCTTGAGCCAACCCATCGGCGGTTAGCGGTAGTCCAGGCCTAGAGGTGTCAAGAGCGTGCGCTTCATTGGCGTAGGTCTGTCCGTGACGCACGAGGACGATTTTCACAACTGTGTTTCCGTTTCTTCTTCGTGCCTTGGTGTGCAAGGCAGTATTCAGTTCCAGAAGTAGGTATCCATCAATGCGCGTGCTTTGCGCGATCGACGAAGCCATTCTTCTTCCAGCTCACACTCGCTTGCCGCACCATATCCAAGAACGCGTGCCAGCGGGATAAGGTCCTTCGAGTCTCTGGGAACGGTATCGAGTTTAACTCCCGACATTCGCCCGGTTGTCAGCACGTTCGCCGCCCGGATTTGTGATGCGAGGCTCCACGCATTTTCCAACGTCTTCGCATCATGAGGAGCAATCCATCCCGAACGAGTTAATGCGCGCAGAGCATCAATCGTTGACGAGGTGCGTAAAGAGTCATCGGCATGAGCATGTTTCAGCTGAAGAAGCTGAACAATCCATTCGACGTCTGACAGGCCACCCGGCCCCAATTTCACGTGACGCGTGGGTTCGATGCCACGAGGCAGGCGTTCGCTTTCCATTCTTGCTTTGAGCAGACGAATGTCTCTGATCTGGGCCTCGTCAATCGCGCTGCCATAGCGCACGCGGTCGATTAACTCCCCCATCGAACGCATCAGATCATCGGGGCCGGCGAATACGCGCGCCCGAAGGAGCGCTTGGCGTTCCCAGGTCGATGCCCACTTGTCGTAATACTCCGCGTACGATTCGACGGTTCTGGACATCGGTCCGTTGCGTCCTTCTGGACGTAGGTCTAGGTCAACGCTGACACTCATCTGCGCTGTGACCGTCCCCAGCAATGCTTTCACGCGGTTGATGATTGTCGTTGCAGCGTTCACAGCGTCGCTCTCGCTCACGCCATTGGTCGCGCGATGAAAAGCCATGACATCAGCGTCGGAGGCATAGTTTGATTCACGCCCACCGTAACGTCCCATCGCCACGAACCCAACGTCGACGCGGTGACCGTTCTTGAGTTCTTCTTCGCGTGTTGCAATCGCTAATGCGCCGACAACTGCTGCGTCCGTAGCATCGGAGATTGCCTGCCGCCTGGCTCCGATTCCAGTCACCAAATCGCTCATCGCAGCACGAGTAAGTTCACGCGAACGCATGGCTCGCACGCGATATGCGGCCTTATCCGAATCTGCGTGGCGGTCAATCAACGAGGCCGCCTCGACTTTCAAAACCTCAGCTTCACGAGGGGCGAGGTCTTTATCAAGATCCAGCCAGGCGACTGCTTCGGGGCGATGTGACAGAGCCTCAGCGATCCACTTCGAGTTCGGGAGCATCTCGCAGAGCCTGGATGCGGCAACTCCGGAATCACGCAGGAGAGCCAAATACCAGTGAGAATCACCGATTTGCTCCGATAGAGCTCTAAAGTTCAGCAAGCCAAGGTCTGGATCTGCACCGTTGGAAAGCCACGAAATAAAAACGGGCAGAAGATGACGCTGGATCTTCGCACGCCTGCTTGTGCCCTGCGAGAGGGCCGTGATGTGGGCAAGAGCTCCTCGGGGATCGCGATAGCCGATGGCTTGAAGACGAGCCTGAGCACCATCGGAATCCAACGTAGCTTCATCTGGGCTAAGGCCCGCAGTTGCCTGAACAATCGGACGATAGAACACGTCCTCATGGAGCATTCGAACGCGATCTCGAATGCGTTTCAGTTCCTTCGCCAGAGCCTCAGAACTACCACAATGCTCAAGATCAACTCCCCTGCCCACCGCTCGAAGTTCGTTCGCTGACGTAGGGATCAGGTGGGTGCGACGCATGCGTTGAAGCTGAATACGGTGTTCAACAGCACGCAGGAAGCAGTAGCATTCACGCAATTCTTGAGCATCGCTACGCGCCACATAACCACCGTCGCTAAGGCGAGACAGCGCATCCAACGTTGATCTGGCGTGAAGCGAATCATCGGTACGACCGTGGACCAGTTGCAACAGCTGCACGGTGAACTCGACATCACGCAGGCCACCTCGCCCGAGCTTCAGTTCACGGTCAGCTTCACGACGGGGAATCGTGTTTTCAACGCGACGTCGCATTGCTCGAGCATTTTCAACAAAGCCATCACGCCCCGTAGCATTCCAAATGTACGGAGAAGCAACACGAAAAAAGGCCTGACCAAGCTCCATATCGCCAGCTGCCGGGCGAGCTTTAAGAAGAGCCTGGAACTCCCACGTTTCAGCCCACTTATCCCAATACTGTGTGAACGAGTCAAGTGTTCGCACAAGCGCACCATGACGCCCTTCGGGACGCAGATTCGCATCCACGCTCCAGAGTGGCTGTTCATTACCCGGCCCCGAACATACCTGAGCCGAAAGCGCTGCCATGCGCGTACCCAGTTCGATGGCACTACGCTCATCAACACCCTCAGCCGGGGCAACAACGTACATCACGTCAACGTCGGAAATGTAGTTAAGTTCTTGAGCGCCTGTTTTTCCCATCGCAATAATCGAAAGACGAGCATTACCCTGCGGATCAATATCTCGTCGTGCCAGTGCGAGGGCAGCTTCGAGTGCAGCGTCAGCAAGCGCCGCAAGGCGCACACCGACTTCCGGCATATAATCGGGTGGGTTCGGGTGCGTAGCATCGTCAGCAACGAGGTCCAACAAAACTCTGCGATACGCACGACGCACATCGTCGCCGTTGTAGCCGGGACCCGCAACGGGCATCTGCGACGCTGGATCAGCCCCCACTGCTTGAAGGAGCTCCGTCAACGGTTCATCGGGTTCAACAAGCAAGCCATCAATGCGTGAAGGGTCAGCAATCAGGTAATCGCCCCACCAGGAAGATGCACCAAAAACCGCGACCAGGCGCCGAAGCCCATTGCCCCCGTGTTCAGCGATTGCGGCTAATTGAGTAGGGGCGGCCTCGTGAAAACGCAGGCAGGTTACCAGCGCGGAATCTGGATCGGCGCAGGCGTTGAACAGCGGTAGCCACTCGCCTAGCTCGCCGGGTAGGTCAGCCAAAAATGACGCTGCTCGCACCGGATCCAAGAAACCGCTACCGCGGAGGTCCTTAGGGACAACCTCCATCAGTAGACCTTGAGGAACTGGCGAATCTCCTGAGGCGTCACCTGCTGGCGGTACTCACGCCATTCCTTTTCCTTGTTGCGCACAACGTAGTCGAAGACCTCTTCACCAAGAGCACCGGCAACCAAGTCAGATTCGCGCATCAAACGAACCGCGGAAGCCAATGACGTCGGCAGAGCCTCGATCCCCATCACCTGGCGTTCGCGATCCGTCAGATCCCAAACATTGTCCTCAGCTTCGGGGACAAGTTCGAGGCGACGTTCAATGCCGTCAAGACCTGCAGTGATCAGAACGGCGAGTGCAAGATACGGGTTCGCAGCCGGATCCAAGGCACGGTACTCAATGCGTGCTGCCGTACGCTTTTCAGGCTTGTACAGCGGGACTCGAATCAACGCGGAGCGATTGTTATGACCCCAGCACACGTAAGACGGAGCCTCGCCCCCACCCCAGAGGCGCTTATAGGAGTTCACGTGCTGATTGGTGACAGCAGCGATCTCGCGAGCATGTTCCAAGAGCCCCGCAATGAAGTGGCGCCCCGTGCGTGACAGCTGATAGTCACCTGACGGATCGTAGAAGGCATTTTCTTCACCTTCGAGCAGTGAAAGGTGCGTATGCATACCCGAACCCGGATGGTCAATAAAGGGCTTGGGCATAAACAGTGCGGCAAGGTTCTCGCGCAACGCGACCTCTTCGATGACGGTTCGAGCGGTCATGATGTTGTCGGCAGCACTCACCGCATCGACTGCACGCAGGTCGATTTCATTTTGACCGGGGCCACCTTCGTGGTGAGAGAATTCGACCGCAATGCCCATATCTTCGAGCATACGAACCGCGCGACGACGGAAATCATTCGAATGCCCACGCGCAACATGATCGAAATACCCCGCAGAATCAACAGGCTTCAAGTTGTCGACACTGATCGGCTGTTGGAGCAGATAGAACTCAATCTCAGGGTGAACCATCACAGTGAAGCCGCGCTCTTGGGCTCGTTCAACAACGCGTTCCAACACGCCGCGAGGGTCACTACGTGCAGCCTGACCATCGGGGGTCAACACGTCGCAGAACATTCGAGCAACGGGATCTTCTTCCCCTCGCCACGGCAACATCTGGAATGTCGAAGCATCCGGACGCAGCAACATGTCGGACTCGTGCACGCGGGTCATGCCTTCAATCACCGAACCGTCGAAACCGATACCTTCAGCGAAAGCATCTTCCAACTCGCCCGGGTCAATTGCTACAGACTTCAAGACACCAGCGACATCTGTAAACCACAGGCGAATAAAGCGAATGTCGCGGGCAGCAACCTCGCGCAGAACCTTTTCCTGGATGGAGTCCACGAGTCTCTTCTTTCAATCGGGGGCGATGGTGAGGGGGATGGTCAAGAACACGTCGTCCACACCGGACAGTTTTACTTGTTCGGGTTAAAACCCTTCGCAATGGAATCCAGAGCAGCCGTCAGTTCGGTGGGAACAACCCACACCTTCGACGAATCCCCCTTGGCAAGTTCCGGAAGCATCTGCAAGTACTGGTAGCTCAGCAGATCAGGCGTTGGATTGCCCTCGTGGATCGACTGGAAGACGGTACCGATAGCTTCTGCTTGACCGCGGGCGCGAGTGACAGCCGCCTGAGCTTGTCCTTCAGCCTTCAAGATGGCGGACTGCTTTTCACCCTCAGCCTGAAGGATCTGCGACTGACGGACACCTTCAGCAGTCAGAATCGCTGCACGTTTATCACGTTCGGCTCGCAACTGCTGTTCCATGGCCTGCTGAATCGACGGTGGCGGATCAATTGCCTTCAACTCAACGCGATTCACGCGGATACCCCAGCGTCCCGTTGCTTCATCAAGAACACCACGAAGCTGAGTGTTGATCGAGTCGCGACTCGTCAGCGTCTGCTCGAGGTCGAGCGAGCCAATGACATTACGGAGCGTCGTCACCGTCAGCTGTTCGATTGCCTGAATGAAGTTCGCAATCTCGTAGGTCGCGTGCATTGGATCCGTGACCTGGTAGTAAATCACCGAGTCGATGGAAACCACGACGTTATCGGCGGTAATCACCGGCTGTGGAGGGAAGCTGGTGACCTGTTCACGCAGGTCAACGCGCGCTGCAATACGGTCAAAGAACGGAATCAGCACATGCAAACCACCGTACATTACCGTGTGAAAACGACCGAGGCGCTCGATCACCAACGCGCGAGGCTGGGGAACAATCTGGACGCTCTTGGCAAGGATGACCACAACAAGGATCAACAGGAGCCCAGCAACGAAGGGACCAATACTCATCTCCACGGCGACACTCACCCTTTCTGTTCTTCGAATGTTTTACTACGGTTCTCGACGGATGTAACAACCGCCGTAGCACCGTCGATCTCGCACACATACGCATGCTCGCCCACAAGAAGGGGCTTCTCGTCGATTGTGCGGGCAGACCAGACTTCGCCATCAAGTTTCACGCGACCACTGCTGGCGTTCACGGTTTCAATCACATCGACCTGTCGCCCAATCAAGGCGTGCACATTGGTTTTCACGTTCGTTTGCGACCAGAGCATACGCATTTTCAGCCACGGACGAAGCGCACAAAGAAAGACCAGCGAGCAGACCACAAAAACGCCGACTTCGGGCCAGAGCCCAGGGACAACAAGAGAGGTTAACGCCGCTGCTAAACCACCGATGGCAAGCATGAGGAACACAAGGTCAACCGTTGCCATCTCAATCAGTCCAAGAACGATGGCAACAATCACCCACCACAAAGCGTGCGTCATACACACTCCCCTTTGTCCGACGTGTCCACGGTGATACCTATGAAGAGACTTACCTGACGGCGCGAGCCCACCAGCGTCCGTTGTCGTTACCGGCGCTCAGAGGCAGACAATACGTCGCTGACAGATTCACTCCGGTGATGACGGAATCAATGACACCCGACTGGACGACCTTTGCTCCGTCCATCAAGACCGCGTGCGTCATTCCGCTGGGAATTTCTTCCACCTGGTGTGTAACCAAAATGACCTGCGGAGCATGCGGACCGGAAATGATCTCTTCAAGAGCTCCGATCAATAGTTCGCGGGCGCCAAGATCCAAGCCAGCGGTGGGCTCATCAAGAATCAGGACCTCCGGGTCTGTCATCAGGCTTCGAGCGAGCAACACACGTTGTGCTTCGCCCTCAGAGAGAGTTCCAAACTGACGATCCGCCAAATGATCAATACCGAAAGCAACAAGCAGATTGTCGCAACGCGCATCATCTTGAGCTTCGTATTCTTCGTCGCGATGAATTGCGATACCCCACGCTGCCGTGCGAACAAGGTCGCGAACAGTTTGGTGTGCACGAATGGAGGGGGCAAGCGACTTCGAAACAAGTGCAACGCGGGAAGCAAGTTCTTGACGGTCGAGAGCAAAAATGTCTTCGCCATCAAGTTTCACGGTGCCCTGCGCCAATGCTTCACGACCGGCTAGCGCTCGGATAAGAGTTGTCTTACCCGCGCCATTCGGGCCAAGAATCACCCAATGCTGGCCTTGCTCGGTGCTAAAAGACACCGAATCAAGAATCGCAGTTCCACGTTTGCTTACAGTTGCATCCACACATTCAAGGACATAAGTCATACCTATAAGCCTACCTTTGTCACCGAAATATGATCGGCTGACTCACACCAGTGTGCGATACAGATCCGCGGTCTTCTGGCCGATGGCATCCCAAGAGAAGTGGTCGCGAGCACGCGTCAGGCCTGCCACTCCCATCGTCTTGGCGCCCTGAGGGTTATCGAGGACTGCGATCAGGCGCTCGGCCATATCATGAACGAAGGTATCGGGCTTCAGAGGAGTGCCAGTGCCGTCATTCATTTGTTCGATCGGAACCAGATAGCCGGTCTCGCCGTCGACGATGACATCGGGAATACCGCCAGTTGCCGTACCAACAACGGGCAGGCCCAGCGCCATCGCTTCGAGGTTCACGATGCCGAGTGGCTCGTAGACCGACGGGGTGATGAACACGGTCGACGCATCCAGAATTGCTGCAATGTCGGGCTGCGGGAGCATCTCAGAGATGAGGATGACGCCCTGACGCTTCGCCTGCAGGTCCTTCACAAGCGCGTCGACTTCGGCTGCAATCTGCGGAGTATCGGGAGCACCCGCGCACAAAACAATCTGAACGTCATCGGGAAGCAGGTTCGCTGCGCGCAGGAAATGGGGCAGACCCTTTTGACGCGTAATGCGTCCAACGAACACAACGGTTCGCTTGGTCGGATCAATCGAATACGTCTTCAGAACGCGTTCTTGGTTCTCGCGTTCAGCGTCGGTAGACGGAGCACGCCACTTCGCCAGATCAATGCCGTTGTGAATGACGTGAACTTTCGCGTCATCAACGTTCGGGTAGGAGCGCACAATGTCGGCCTTCATACCGTTCGAAACTGCAACAATGCCGGCCGCGGCCTCGTACGATGTCTTCTCAATGTAGGAAGAAATGCGGTAGCCACCACCCAGCTGCTCGGCTTTCCAGGGGCGCAAGGGCTCCAGAGAGTGTGCTGAAATGACGTGCGGAATGTCGTGAAGCAGAGCCGAAAGATGGCCGGCAAAGTTTGCGTACCAGGTGTGCGAGTGAACCAAGTCTGCGCCTTCGGTCTGGGCCGCGATGGAAAGATCTACCCCGAGTGTCTTCAGTGCCGCGTTCGCTCCTGCCAGTTCCGCCAGGTCAGCGTGGCCGACGACTCCAGTTTCGGCTCCTTCGGTTCCGGGTTCACGAGGCCCGTCAAACGCGTGAACGCGAACCTCGTCGAGGCGGGGACGCAGAACTTTAGCAAGTTCAGTAACGTGAACACCTGCACCTCCATAAACAAAGGGCGGATACTCGCGGGTCAGCAGGTCAACGCGCATGATGGTCCTTTCAGGGAAGGCACAAACTTCTTGAGCTAGCCTATCGCGGGCACAGAGCACTCACCGACGAATCCCCGCATGCGTGCACACAGTTGCGCATTCAATGACCATATGTGATGGGCGCCACACAGTGGAATATGCGTGCAGGATCACACTGACTCTCATAGGCTTAGCCCATGGCCAAAAATCATGTTCTCGCAATTGTTCTTGCAGGTGGTGAGGGGAAGCGACTGATGCCGCTGACCGACGACCGCGCTAAGCCCGCTGTTCCCTTCGGCGGACACTATCGTTTGATCGACTTTGCTCTGTCCAACATCGTGAACTCCGGTTATCTGAAGATCATCGTGTTGACCCAGTACAAGTCCCACTCGCTTGACCGCCACGTCACCAAGACCTGGTACACATCTCCCCTTCTCGGTAACTTCATCGCCCCTGTTCCGGCTCAGCAGCGTCGCGGGCCTCACTGGTACTTGGGTAGCGCTGACGCTATCTACCAGTCCCTGAACATCGTCGATGATGAGCAACCCGACTACATCGTCATCATTGGTGCCGACAACATCTACCGTATGGACTTCTCTCAGATGGTGCAGCACCACATCGATTCTGGACTCCCGGCCACGGTCGCAGGCATCCGTCAGCCGATCGAACTTGCTTCCGCTCTCGGCGTGATCGACTCGGCAGACGGCAAGATCAACCAGTTCCTCGAAAAGCCGAAGAACGCTGCCGGCCTTGCCGACGATCCCACCAAGGTGCTCGCTTCCATGGGCAACTACGTGTTCACCACGAAGGACCTGATCAAGGCTCTCCGCGAGGACGCACACAACCCCGAGTCCAAGCACGATATGGGTGGCAACATCATCCCGTGGTTCGTCGAGCGTGGCGAGTGCGGTGTATACGACTTCCAAGACAACGACGTCCCGGGTTCGACCGACCGCGACCGTAACTACTGGCGCGACGTTGGTACCCTCGATGCCTACTACGATGCCAACATGGACCTGATTTCAGTCCACCCCGTGTTCAACCTGTACAACCGCAAGTGGCCGACGATGACGATGATCGATGGTTCCTTGCCACCGGCTAAGTTCGTGTACGGTGAAGAGCACTCGCGAATGGGTCACGCTGTTGATTCCTTCGTCTCCCCCGGGGTCATCATTTCCGGTGGCGAGGTCTACCACTCGGTTATCTCCCCCGGTTGCTACATACACTCCTGGGCTCAAGTCACTGACTCGGTTGTCATGGATGGGTGCCGTATTGGTCGCCACGCAGTGGTATCCAAGTCAATCCTCGACAAGAACGTTGTTCTTGAAGAAGGCGCTGTCATTGGTCTTGACCACACGCGCGACCGGGAACGTGGCTTCACCGTTACGGATTCCGGTATCACCGTTGTCCCCAAAGGAACGGTTGTTACCCGTTGAGTAATACACCCCGTTCTCTCCCGGACGCTTCAGCGTTCGGGAGAGACGCATTTTCACCCCTGCCTCGCCTGATCGTCACCGATGTTGATTCGACTTTGATCGCCCAAGAAGTCATCGAAGAGTTGGCGCATTTCGCTGGGACGCGCGGGCAGGTTGCTGACATCACCGCGCGGGCAATGAACGGCGAGATAGACTTCGCCGAATCTTTGCGCCTCCGTGTCTCCACCTTGGCGGGCGTTCCCGCTACGGTGTTCGACGAGGTTCTTCATTCGATCACTCCCACCCCCGGTGTGTGCGATCTGATTGATGCGGTTCATGCCCACGGTGGTTTTTTCGGTGTGGTCTCAGGTGGCTTCGAGGAAGTTGTTGCTCCTCTTTGTCACCAGCTGAACATCGATCATTACTTGGCTAACCGACTTGAGGTCACCAACGGCTTCTTGACGGGTAAGGTCCTGGGGGCAATCGTGACCGCGGACGCCAAGGTGCAGGCGTTGGAAGGGTGGCGTCTATTGCACGGACTGGATGTTAACCAGACAGTCGCCATCGGAGATGGAGCAAACGATATTCCAATGCTCCAACGGGCAGGCTTGGGAATTGCTTTCTGCGCGAAGCCCACAGTTCGTGAGCAAGTGAAGTATTCGCTGAACGTTGCACAACTGGATCTCTTGATTGAGCCATTGGGACTATCTGGGGCTCCTCGCACCTAGGCGCACACTGAGTACCAACAAATTCTCAATTGTCGGAGCTTCTGATTAAAGTCGTATCGGATCGGAAATGGTCATCCGATCCGATACGTTCACTCTTCAGCGCTTCCTTGGCAGGCGCTTGATTCACGAATACGGTGAAGCTGACCGTCCCAACCGTTCACCCATGATTGGGCAAGATTCGCAAGATTGAGGGGGTAGACCTCGCCGTTTAGCGCCCGTTGAGCAAGCTCATCGAGATCCCACCAGCGCTGTTCGTCGATCACGTCGCGTTCTAGGTCGGTCCACCCATCATTGTTCAGCGTGACACGTTGAGTGTGAGCGATGAAGAACCACTCGTCCTGTTTGGCGGTAATGGATAAAAAGTCGAAGGTTGCTTCACGATAGATCACGGGGCCAACAAGAGCATCGGGTTCTAAGACAATTCCCGTTTCTTCAAAGAGCTCTCGACAGGCTGCTTCTGCGGGATTCTCCCCCTCCATGATTCCACCACCGATGGTGAACCACCACTGGCGTTCCGGCTGATCACGATCGTGTCCTTTGGCAAGGAGCAATCTGCCATTCTCATCAAAAAGGATCACGCGAGCCGCTTGTCGGTGCGGGTAGCCGTCTGCATCCACAGGCCATTCGTTTTCATCAAGACCAGACATGGATTACCTCGCGTTATTCAATGTCGTCTGTGTCATCGCATTGAGGAAGAACTGACGATCTTGACTGACCTGAGCAACCAACTGTCGGTCGAGTTCGATGCGAGAATCATCCGCACCCAAACGTTCTTGGAGCTTTTGATCAAGCCCCAGGGCGGCAAGATGAGAAAGGAATCGTCTCATTGCTTTTTGCGCGTCCTTGCCCGCAGGCTTCACCCAGTTCATCGCAGTTCTGCGACCGGCTTTCTCACTGACCATGACCACCTCGGCGGGAAGGACCCATCCGGCTTGGACGTAGGGAATGAGCCCTTCACGAACGGTCTTCAATTCGCGTCGTGAAATCCAAGTCAGCACAATCATCCAGCCGACGAACAGTGGAATCTCGACAAAGAGATAGTTGGTAATAAAACTGGCAGCTTCTGAGGTTCCCGCATAATTCCACAATCCGTGAACGTACATTGCGATGCTTAATCCCAGAAGGCTGACGATGGTACGGGGTAGCCAGGAGCGTAGGCGAATCAGCGCACAAGCGAGAGCAAGGCCGGTGAATGATGTGGCCATCGGGTGCAGGAATGGGCTGAAAACCCCACGAAGGATGACAGTGACGGTCAGGGCCGCTGATCCTTCTTGGCTTGCCTGCAGGAAGTATTGAATGTTCTCGATAAAAGCGAAGCCTGCGCCGGAAAAGCCGGCATAGACAATACCGTCAATCAGGGAGTGAATGGTGCTTCTACGGGCGAGGATGATGAACAGAACACCGAGTGCTTTGAGTGTTTCTTCGACCGGAGGGGCAACATATACGGCTGTCCACCGCATTGCTTCCATTTCGTCGCCAAATACCAGCGTGGCGTTGAGGAGCAGTGCAGAGTTCAGCATGGATGCCCCAACAATGGCGACGCCCGCACCCCAGACGAAAGCAACGATTTTCGTCCACAAGGGTTCTGGCTCATGACGATCCAAGTGAATGAAGAACCCCAGAACAACGATCAGAGGGAAGGATGCAAGGAATGCTAAGTAGGCGGTGGTTGATACGTCGCTCAGCGAAATGTATCCGTAAATGCTCAGCGCGATACAGATCGCTGAGACAGCAATGATTGACGTTTCGAAGCGCGGAAGGCGAAAATGTTGAGGCTGGGGTACATCCCACATTGGCGCTGAATAATGCGTCGTCGGAGAAACCATGTTTGCTCTGGGCACGTCGGGGCGAATACGCGAAAGTCGGAACTGTTCTCCAGGACCGGATGATGCACTTTCGTATGTCACTGATTCTCCGTTAGTTGCCTACGTAGACGCGGGGCTTCTCAGATATGGCCGTCGACCTTCTTCAGTGCACCGGCAGTAAATGCGATTCGCTGACCGACGGTGAATAGAGAGGCGAAGGCGACCCAGATGAGGCCTGCGACGGCCCACCACTGTCCACATCCCCAGTCGGTCAAAGCCGCCCCGACGAGGACAACGATCAACCGATCGGTTCGTTCCGCGATACCAACTTTGGCTAGAACTCCGATGGATTCGGCGCGTGCTCGAGCGTAGGGAACGGCTCCGGTACCGACGATGGCGATGAGTCCTCCAACCAGTCCAACCGTGCGTGCGGTTGAGGGCTCCCATCCGAAGATCAACCACGCGCACACGGATGCGAATACTGCGCCGTCGGAAATACGGTCCAGCGTTGAGTCAAGGAAGGCGCCAAAGCGCGACCCCCCTGTCGTCATACGTGCCAGTGTGCCGTCAACTGAGTCTGCGAAAAGAACGAGGCCCAGCGCAATGCCACCTTGCCAGACGTAGCCGAATGGAATAGTCGCGCACGCGACACCAACGCTGGCAATTGTTCCGATGATCGTCACCGTATTCGCACTGACCCCAAGTTTGGCGAGGAGGCGTGCAAGCGGTGTAAAGATCGTCTTCGTTATTGAACGACCGTGATTTCCAAGCATCAGGATTCCTTCGGCCAGGCGTCAGCGAGCATGTGGCGCGCATCTGATAAAAGCTGGGGAACAGCTTTCGTCTGAGCAATAATCGGCAGGAAGTTAGCATCCCCAAGCCAGCGCGGAACGATGTGTTGATGCAGGTGAGCAGCAATTCCCGCTCCGGCGACATCACCCTGATTCATCCCCAGGTTAAAGCCCTGCGGCCCACTAGTAGCGCGAAGAACTCGCATAGAGGTAGCCGTCAGCTCCCCCACTTCAATGCGCTCTTCATCGGTTAAATCCGTGTAGTCAGCGACGTGACGGTACGGACAGACCAGAAGGTGCCCAGAATTGTAAGGGAACAGGTTCATCAGCACGAACGCACGGCGACCGCGATAGACGATCAAGGCGTCCTCATCGCTCTTCGATGGAGCTGCGCAGAACGGGCAGGTGTGATCCGTTGAGTCTGATGGTTTGCCTTCGCCATTGATATACGCCATGCGGTACGGCGTCCAAAAACGTTTGAAGGCATCCGGAGCGCCCGCTATTTCACGGGAATCTTCAACCAGTGGCTCAACGTCACTCATGGTGTTCAGTCCTGCTCGACAAAAAGGTCCGAGTTGTTGCGCCTACGGACATGGTTCACGATGCGGGCAACAGCATCGTCGATGGCCACGCCGTTGTCCTGCGAGCCGTCACGGAAACGGAAGGACACCGCACCGGCTTCAACATCTTCGCCACCAGCAATCAGGGTGAAGGGAACCTTTTCCTTCGATGCGTTTCGGATCTTCTTACCGAAACGATCGTCGGAGTGGTCAACCTCTACGCGGATGCCTTCGGCCTTGAGCTTGGCGGCGACCTGGTCGACATAGTCAGCAAACGCCTCGGCAACCGGGATAATCTTCACCTGGACTGGAGCAAGCCATGCTGGGAATGCACCCGCGTAGTGCTCGGTCAGAACACCGATGAAGCGTTCGACGGAGCCAAGCTTCGCCGAGTGAATCATGACCGGGCGCTGGCGTGAGCCATCAGCAGCCGTGTATTCGAGGTCGAAACGCTCGGGCTGGTTGAAGTCGTACTGAATGGTCGACATCTGCCACGTACGGCCGATAGCATCCTTGACCTGCACGGAAACCTTCGGACCGTAGAATGCTGCGCCACCCGGATCTGGAACCAGTTGCAGACCGGTTGCCGAGCAGGCGTCTTCAAGAGCCTTCGTGGCGTTCGCCCAGTCTTCATCGGAACCGATGAACTTGTCCTTCTTCTTGCCGTCTTCGTCGCGCGTCGACAGTTCAAGATAGAAGTCATTCAGTCCAAATGCTTCCAAGATGGACAGGAAGAAATTGATCTGCGAGCGAATTTCTTCGCCTGCCTGCTCGGGCGTGCAGTACGTGTGCGAGTCATCCTGAGTGAAGCCACGCATACGGGTCAGGCCGTGGACAACACCGCTCTTCTCGTAGCGGTAATCGTGGCCCATCTCGAAGAATCGTGCGGGAAGTTCACGGTAGGAACGACCGCGTGAGCGGAAGATCAGGTTGTGCATCGGGCAGTTCATGGCCTTGAGGTAGTACTCCTGGCCAGCCTTCGTGATGTTGCCTTCTTCGTCGCGTTCCTCGTCAACCTGCATGGGTGGGAACATCGTGTCCGCGTAGTACGGCAGGTGGCCGGAAGTGTGGAACAGGCCGCCCTTAGAGATCTCGGGGGTGTGAACGAAATCGAAGCCAAACTGCTCGTGGCGTTCGATCACATACTTCTCAATCTCGTGACGCAGGATGCCCCCCTTGGGGTGGAAGACGACAAGGCCGGGGCCAATTTCCTCCGGGAAGGAGAACAGATCAAGTTCTGCGCCCAGGCGACGGTGATCGCGGCGTTCGGCTTCCTTGATACGCTCCTGGTAGGCGACGAGATCGTCCTTCGAGGCCCACGCAGTGCCGTAGATACGCTGCAGGTGATCTCCGGACTGGTCGCCCTTCCAATAGGCGGCTGATGCCTTGGTGAGCGCAAAGCCGTTGCCGATCAGGCGGGTGTTCGGCAGGTGTGGTCCGCGACAGAGGTCTTTCCATGCAACGGTGCCGTCTCTGCGAACGTTGTCGTACATGGTGAGCTCGTGGCCACCGACCTCAACTGAAGCACCTTCTGCACCCGAGCCCTTCGTGGTGACAAGTTCCAGCTTGTACGGCTGGTCTGCGAGCTCAACACGCGCCTCGTCCTCAGAAATGACGCGACGGACGAACGACTGGCCTTCCTTCACGATGCGCTTCATCTTCTTTTCGAGTTCACGCATCAGTTCGGGGGTCACCGAATCGATATTGCCGAAGTCGTAATAGAAGCCATCGGTAATGAACGGGCCAATACCAAGGTTGACATCCGGGAAGGTGTCCTGAACTGCCTGAGCCAGCACGTGAGTGGCGCTGTGGCGAAGAATGTCCAAGCCAGCGGGCGAATCAATAGTGATTGCCTCGACCGTCATTCCCTCTTTAAATTCAGTGAACAGGTCGCGAGGAGTGCCGTCAATCATGAGGGCAACAACCTCACGACGCTGCTCATACCAAGTAGTACCCGTGGTTCCACTTTCCACGGTCTGCTTCTCTTGGTCGATGACGAGGTCGATGCTGGACACGAATGTCTCCTTGATCAAACGATGAATATACCGCTGACAGTCTACTCGCCCAGTCGCCTCATCACCGCACCCGACCCCCTCAGTGAACCAACCAACGGACAAATCTCGACGCACGTGCGTACATCTGACGGAGACGAAAGAGGTGACTAACGGGAAACTCGACGCAACTTTCGTTTCACATTCAGCAACGAACGCACCGTGATGTACTGCGGGCGCGACACAGGCAAATCCCAAGCGCCAGCAACATCCGTGTATGAAGTCGCGAAAGCAAGCTTGTAGCGGCCAACGTGGAACAGCGTTGAATTACGCGGAGAATGAATGCCTCGAAGATCGAACCCTTTAAATCCTTCGCTACCAAGGAGGAGTGCAACCTCAACATCCAAGAACGCAGGACTTCCCAAGCGGCGACCGCGATCCGAAGAAGCGCCGTACTCAGCTTGAGCATTCTTACCGTTCAGCAACACCAGATCCCAACAGAGGATCTCGTTGTCCTGCGTACGAGCAGTGAATACGCGAGCGTGCTGTGACCCTAGGATGCGCAACAGAGACTGGTAATAGCCGATGGGGTGTGGACGGAATCCATCACGCTCCGCTGTTTGCTTCAGGACCTCGTAGTACGGTGAAAAATCAACTGATGCAGCCTCGGTTTCCTCGTGGATCTGAACGCCGAACTCATCGGCTTTCTTCGTTGAACGACGAAGCGTGCGCCTGCCATCATTGGTCAATGATTCGAGCACTGCATCGCGATCCCCGCGTCCGGTTTCGATGATGACGGTGCGGTCATATGTCACGATCTGCAACGGTTCTTCAAGATCCTTGGCGGCAAACCACGAATGCAGACGGATGAAGACAATTCCGCGATCGCGACTGCGAACAAACTTCAGTAGGTCCTGGCGCAGGCGTTCTTCGCGTTCAGGAGTGGCCTCGCGGATCCAGACGGGACCTGATTTTGCCCACAAGTAGCGCAACGCGCGAAGCTTGTATTCAAACAGCGCGATGACAGCGATGCATTTGTCGTTCTCATACCAAGCAAGGCGACCGAGCTCCCCCGCCCAGAGAGGATGTCCTTGTGCAGCTGAAAACTCTTCCCACTGCTGCGACTGTTCGATGGGCAGTCCACCCACGCCGGAAACAGCATGTTGCATGTCGCGTGCGCTAATCGGTCGCAGACTCGTGGAAGTCATGTAAAGCCTTTCGTCTCTGTTCACCCAGCAAGTAGTCACGGGCTCAGAATGAGCGGTCAGTCGGTCGCGGATAGTAGCGAGCAAATTTTCGGAAGTGGTTCAAACGTTGCAAGCGAACAATTATGTTCCGCTTTGCATTGTCCTCGTGCGGATTGATCAGCGGATCAAAGCGACGATGGTTCTTGATCAACGATTTCACGCGCTTCTTCAAAGGTTCATCTCGCAAGTATCGCAACAGCAGTCGGTCTGGAACCATCGAATAGAGAATTTCACGCGAAATGCGCTTGTGTTCCATGCGCTTCCCATCGATCAAATCGCCTACCATGACGAGCATCGGATTGGCTCCACCTGCGGTCATGTACCAATTGTTGCGTCCAATTCGAGGATTCACTTCGAAGAATACGGCGCGGTTATCACGTGGATCGATCTTCACGTCAAAGTTGGCAAAACCGCGATATCCGGCACGTGTCAGCAGGCGTTCAGCTTGTTGCCACAGTTCAGGGAATTCTTCGGTGATCATGGCAACCGGATTACCGATCATGGTCGGTGCATGATCTTCAAGAAGCACTCGCGCCGAGCCGATCAACGTCACCTCGCCGTGGCTATCGACGTATGCGGTGATGGAACGCATTGCGGTGTTGTCGCCAGGGATCAGTTCCTGGACAAGAAAAAGATCGCGGAATCCGGCTTCTCCGAGCGT
The DNA here is from genome assembly GCF_059082735.1 of Actinotignum sp. usb-actsch-rep-73. Classification (NCBI taxonomy): domain Bacteria; kingdom Bacillati; phylum Actinomycetota; class Actinomycetes; order Actinomycetales; family Actinomycetaceae; genus Actinotignum; species Actinotignum sp. usb-actsch-rep-73. The sequence continues at coordinate 56,036 of NZ_JBHNPV010000084.1, forward strand.
TCTCCACATCTGCGCCAATTCGACCTCATCTTCGAGGAACCAAATCTTGCGTTTGCCTTCAAAGTGCAGACGATCGTAGGCATCTGCTCTGGCAGCCTTGGCAACAATCGGGAAGTCGAAGGGAATCGAAGGTGCAACCCACTGATCGGAATAGTCAGACATGTCGACGCCGATGCCTCGAGGCGCATCAATGCCAGCGTCTTCACATGCCTGCGCAAAAGCGACTTTGTCTGTAAGAAGCTCAATCGTTTCCAGGGATGGGAACGGGAGCGCGTAGTATTCGCCGAGCTGGTCGTAGTTGCGAGCAATGAAGGTTGAATGCAGGTCATGGTTTGCCATCAGAATCAATGCTTTATCAGCGTTTTCTTTGGCAATTGCACAAAGTTCGTGAAGAAGAACGTCGTCAGATGCGTCTGCTTCGATGTGATGAACGTCGAAGAAGTTCGAGCCCGTGATGGACACGGTGGGCTCGTTTGATACGCACAGGCATCGACATCCAAAGGCCTCGTTGAAAGAGCGACCGATTCCGTAAACACCAAAATCGCCACCCAAGATCACGGGAAGAATCACTCGTGAGCGAGAAGAGACCATGAATTCAAACCACCTTTGTGCGCGCCCGATCAGCCTACCTGTTTTGCTCTTTCAAGGATATAAGGGAAACCCTCATTACTGGGTGACCTGCCACGAGGTAACAAAAAACGTCTTTCCCGCAGGAAAGACGAAATCATTGAGTGGGCGATACTGGGATCGAACCAGTGACCTCTTCCGTGTGAAGGAAGCGCGCTACCCCTGCGCCAATCGCCCGAGGTGGGTACGGGATTCGAACCCGTGTATACGGCTTTGCAGGCCGCTGCCTCGCCTCTCGGCCAACCCACCACGCTTGACCCATCGGAAAGGTTGAATCCGGGGCTCAACGAGCGGATGACGGGACTCGAACCCGCGACCCTCACCTTGGCAAGGTGATGCTCTACCAACTGAGCCACATCCGCGAACTTGTCCCAACTGATCTGGAACTGGGATTTACCCGTCGTGTCCCAAAAAGTATTGAGAGACAATGAGTGGGCGATACTGGGATCGAACCAGTGACCTCTTCCGTGTCAGGGAAGCGCGCTCCCGCTGCGCCAATCGCCCGAGCGGATGACGGGACTCGAACCCGCGACCCTCACCTTGGCAAGGTGATGCTCTACCAACTGAGCCACATCCGCGTATCTCTTCGAACACTTACGCGTTCATTTCGAACAGGGAAAACACTAACAGGGAATCACGCAAAAAGCGAAATCGAACGAACGTTGCGCGCGTCACAGCCACTGTTTTCCGCAGTATTTTGCGAAAAGATTACTCAGAGCCTCGGTGAGCGTACAGGCTTCCTTAGATACGCACGATGGACCAGCAACGAGTTCCTCATCGATACGCCCCGCGAAGAGGTGGGCAGTATCTTTTCCGAATGTGCATGTTTTTACTCTATAAGTGACAGAACTACTATCGGATGCGATGCGTGAAGAAAAACAACGTCATTGCTCAGTGTGACGTGAATCGTGGCGGGTCATTTTCGCAGTGGACGGCGTGCCCAGCAAAGGGGTTGCTTTCACTCACTTAGCCTAAGTGCGTGGATAATCGCGCTGGCATGGAAGAGTTCGCTGAATCGTTGGCAACTCTGCGTCACGCTATCGATAATCCTCTTCTCGAGTTCGAAGAAGTTCCCCCACCTTCACGCATGGCGCCTTTCACCGCAGCTCTTGTCATGCGAACATTGGCCAACGATGGCAGAGAACCTCTTGCTCAGGGACGTTTTGTCATCCTGCATGATCCCGACGAGCAAGCCGGCTGGAATGGAACATACCGCCTGGTTGCGCAGTTGCGTTCGCAAGTTGACCCTGAAATGGGGCATGACCCGTTGCTCACCGAAGCTCTCTGGGCATGGACAGATGATTGCCTGGTTGAAGAAGGCGCAGCGTATCACGACCTGACGGGAACAGTCACCCGGGAGTTTTCAGAATCATTTGGCGGTCTTTCATTGCGAGGCTCCACTCTCAACGTCGAAATCCGAGCCTCGTGGACGCCTTCGACTACCGACTTAGGAGCCCACCTACGAGCTTGGACAGATCTGATGCTTCGTACCAGTGGTGTGGCATCCCAGCGATTCCTTGAGGGAGTCTAAGAGTGCACATTCACCACACCGGCGGTTTACCTGACGGCGATACTGATTCTCCAGAGCTGATCGTTACCCCGCGCGAAGGCGTACCTAGTGTCATCGATACACCTGATGCGCTTGATCAAGCGAGGCGCAACCTAGAGCAAGGACTCACTCCCATCGCTGTGGATGTTGAGCGCGCCCAAGGCTTCCGTTATGGCAACGACCCCTACTTGGTTCAGATTCGACGCGAAGACGTTGGTACCTTCCTGATCGATACAGCCGCATTGCCTGACTTGTCGTCGCTTCAAGCGGGCGTGAACGACGTATGGCTTTTGCACGATGCGTTGCAGGATCTGCCGAATTTGCGACAGGTGGGACTCAATCCCCCGTCGTTGTTTGATACTGAGGTCGGCGCGCGTCTTCTGGGGTTAAAGAAGTTCGGTCTTGCTGCCGTATGCGAGCAGGTGCTCGGTTTGAGCCTCGTGAAAGACCACCAGGCATCTAACTGGTCGGTTCGTCCACTATCGAAGGACTGGCTTCGCTACGCGGCCCTCGATGTCGAATTGTTGACGGAACTTTACCGTCGTTTGTCCATCCAACTGAACGACGCGGGTCGCTGGGAGTGGATGGAAGAAGAATGCGACTACCTAGCTCACCTGGATCCGCCTGCGCCCAAGAGGGACCGCTGGCGAAATCTGCCCGGCGCGGGAAAGATACGAGGCCGGCGCAACCTAGGAGTCCTCAAGGCTTTGTGGGAGGCGCGCGAAGAAATCGCTCAGGAACTTGATAAGGCACCCGGTCGTTTGGTGCGCAATGCTGCTCTGGTGCAGGCTGCGCTGAATCCTCCGCGGAATAAGCGTATGTTGCTGTCGATTTCTGAGTTCCGCTCCCCTGTTGCCAGGCAATACGCTGACCGTTGGTTACGCGCGATCCGACTGGCCGAAACGGCAAATGAGGACGAATTGCCACCGCTACGTCTTCCTCATCGTCCAGGTTCAGTTCCCGAAGCGCGAAACTGGGGTCGTATCGATCCTGACGCTGCAGCGCGATTGGCGGCTGTTCGCGGGGCAATGACCGAGCTTTCTGAAGAAATCGGTATTGCTCCCGAGGTCATTCTTGAACCTCGTATTCAGCGTTACTTGGCGTGGGCGCCTCTTGATCCGAAGCGTCCCAGCGGCGACGAGATTGAACAGAGGATGTTTGACAAGGGCGCTAGGGATTGGCAGATGGACCTTTGTCTTGACCCGATCGCGGATGTCTTGGAGTGACTCTTGAGGATTCAAGCTTCTCTTTAGAGGGTACGTGAAATACGTTCCGCAATCTGGTGAGCCGTCAAACCGCACCGTTCCAGCAGGGACTCGCGCTCGGCGTGCCGCAGGAATACCTTCGCAACACCCAGCGTGATGACGGTAGCATCCACGGACTCGTTGGCAAGAAGATCGCGCACCCCCCAGCCAAAACCGCCGTCAACGATGCCGTCTTCCAGAGTCACCACGCGTTGTGCCTGCGTGGCAAAACTGGCAAGTTTAGGGTTGATCGGTAGAAGCCACACAGGATCCACAACACGAACACGCTTACCCTGTTCAGTCAGAATGCGTGCTGTTTCAAGACCCTCGGGACCAAAAGCGCCCGCTACTACGAGGAGCACATCAACATCGTCAGTGTCGGGTTCAAAGAGAACATCCACACCGTTCACTGAGCGAATTGCGTTCATCGGCGCTGGTAGAGAGCCCTTACGGTAGCGGAGAACGGTCGGCCGATCCTTCACTCCCACCGCGCGACGCAAGCTGGCGCGAAGAGTTGCCTCATCACGTGGGGCAGCGAGCTCAAGTGAGGGGATGATCGAACACATCGCGATATCCCAGACACCATTGTGTGAGGCACCATCCGCACCGGTGATACCTGCACGGTCAAGAACAACCGTCACGCCAGCCTTGTGCAATGCCACGTCCATTAACAGCTGGTCAAAAGCACGATTAAGGAAGGTTGCGTACAGCGCAACAACCGGATGAGCGCCCGCATAGGCCATGCCAGCAGCGCTAGCAATCGCTTCCTGTTCAGCAATACCCACATCGACAACGCGGTCCGGGAATTCCTCGTGGAATGGTTTCAAACCGACGGGAGCCATCATCGCTGCGGTGACACCGACAACAGTGTCGTCTTCGCGCGCAATTTTGACGATCTCGTCGGCAAATACGCTGGTCCAGCCGAAACGTGCCGGAGCAACGGGGAGTCCCGTTTCGGGGTGAATCGGTCCAACGGCGTGGAAGCGATCAGCGATGTCTTCTTCGGCGGGAGTATAACCGCGTCCCTTTTGGGTGATGACGTGGACAAGAACTGGATACTTCGAAGTCCGCGCACGCTGTAGTGTGGTTTCAAGCTCGGTCTCATTGTGTCCGTTGACGGGACCTAAGTATTTAAAGCCCAGGTCTTCGAACATTGCCTGAGGAGCAATAACGTCTTTGATGCCGGTCTTCAGACCGTGTAGCGCGTCGTATGCCGCTTTACCAGGATCCCCCAGAGCAAGCAGATGACGCTTACCCCAAGCAAGAGCACGTTCGTAGCCTTCCGAGGTGCGAAGCGCGTCGAGATGATGGGCAACACCGCCGATTGTTGGCGCGTAGGAACGTCCATTGTCGTTGACGACTACGACAACACGACGATCAGTTGATTCGGCGATGGTGTTCAACGCTTCCCAAGCCATACCACCGGTCAGGGCACCGTCACCGATGATGGCGACCGTTGATGACGCGTCGCCCCGGCGTTTCTTCTCGCGGGAAATACCATCGGCCCATGCCAGTGAGCTTGAAGCGTGCGACGACTCAATAACGTCGTGATCTGATTCTGAGCGGGAGGGGTAGCCAGACAGTCCACCTTCTTGGCGCAGGCCGGAAAAGTCCTGGCGACCCGTCAGAAGCTTGTGGACGTACGCCTGGTGGCCGGTGTCAAAAAGAATCGTGTCTTTGGGTGAACGAAATACTCGGTGCAGGGCAATCGTCAGTTCAACAACGCCCAAATTGGGACCCAGGTGCCCACCGGTTTTCGACACGTTGGTGATCAGGAAGCTACGAATTTCCTTGGAAAGCTGAACAAGTTGAGCCTCTGAAAGGGTACGTAAATCCGACGGGGAATGGATGCTGGTGAGCAGTGGCATATCCGCGTCTGATGAACTCATAGCCCTCATACTAGTTGCCACACATGTTCCTAGCGACCTTCGCCCTCGAAAAGCACATCGTGAGCGGGCTAACATAGAGCTAACATGCTTCCTTTAGTCAACCGAAATGCCTGTGTGCAAGGAGGAACAATGAGCGTTACCGTCGCCCCCTACGGTGAATGGACATCCCCAATTTCCGGCGATTCTTTTACTGCTCGGTCAGTCACTCTCTCGCAGGTTCGCGTTGACGGTTCTGCTACCTATTGGGTTGAAGGACATCCGAAAGAAAACGGACGAGGTACCCTGTTGCGTCGTACCGGTGCTGGCGTTACTTCAGAGGTCCTCCCCCTGATCGATGGTGCTCGCCTTCCCGATATTCGCACTCGCGTTCACGAATACGGTGGTCGTGCCTACGCGGTGCTCGATGGTTTCATCGTGTTCTCCGACGGCTTTGATAACCGCGTCTACCGTTTCGACACCAACGACCCGCACCGTACGATTTCTCCGCTTACCACGCTGTCGAAGTCGCGCTACGGCGACTTCGAGATTGATGATGTTCGCGGCCTCGTCTATGCGGTCAGGGAAGATCACTCGGGCGACGGCGAACCGACGAACACGCTGGTCGCAATCCCGATCGACGGTAGTGCTGCACGCAACGACGCTGCGATCATCACGATCTTTGAAGGCACTGACTTTGTTGCTGCACCTGCAGTTTCTCCTGATGGCACGAAGCTTGCATGGCTGTCGTGGAACCACCCGCATATGCCGTGGACACAGAGCGCACTGCACGTGGGCGCACTCAATTTCGAAGGTCGTATTGAGGTTTCGAAGACGATCGTCGACAAGGAAGACGTGTGTGTCTACGAGCCTCGGTGGACTCTTGACGGTGACCTCATCCACGTCGATGACACGACCGGTTGGGCCAACCTGTACCGCACGGAAGGCTTTACGTGGAAGGATGACGAGCCCTCAGACGCGTGGACAACGCGCCTTCGCACTCGTGCCATGCACCCGGGAACTCAGGCGTTCTCGCACCCGCACTGGCAGCTCGGTCTGCACTCCTACGATAACTACGATAACGACCTGCTGATCTGCTCGTGGGCTGAGGACCTGACGTGGCACATCGGTACCGTGCGCGTCGACAACGGAATGGCTGAAGAATGGGCAACCGGCTGGTGGCCGATCGGTAACGTGGCATCCAACGATGGTCGCGTAGTCTTCCTTGCTGACTCCCCCACGCACACGCCGGCAATTATTCAGATCAAGGGTGGCGCCACGACGATTATTCGCCCGTCATCCGAAGCTGAAATCAGCCCGGAGCTGGTTTCTTCAGGGCAGATTATCTCCTGGCCGACCTCAGATGGCGAGACCGCGTACGGCTTCTACTACGCACCAAAGAACCCTGACTTTTCAGGCCCGAAGAATGCTCTTCCCCCGCTGATCGTCAATGTTCACGGTGGCCCGACTTCTTCGACCCGACCCGGCTTGTCGATTCCATTGCAGTACTGGACCAGCCGTGGTTTCGCTGTGCTCGACGTTAACTACCGTGGTTCAACCGGATTCGGTCGCGCATACCGCGAGCGTCTCAACGGTCACTGGGGCGTTATGGATGTGAATGACTGCGTTGATGGTGTGCGCTATCTGGTTGACCGAGGTTTCGTTGATCCGAAGCGCGTTGCTATCCGTGGCGGATCCGCCGGTGGCTTCACCACCTTGAACGCACTGGCAAACACCGATGTGTTCACCGCGGGAACGTCACTCTATGGCATCGCTGACCTGCGCCTTCTGTCTGCAGAAACCCACAAGTTCGAGTCTCGTTACAACGATCGCTTGATCGGTACTGAAGATCCGAACAGCGAACTGTGGGCCAAGCGCTCGCCGATTACTCACATTCACCAGATCAATGCTCCTCTTCTGCTGTTGCAAGGCGAAGATGACAAGGTGGTTCCGCCGTCACAGGCACGCCTCATGTTTGATGCACTGAAGGATCGTGGAAACGCTGTTGCGATGAAGATCTACCCGAATGAAGCTCACGGCTTCCGTCGCGCAGAGACGATTCGTGATGCGTGGAGCTCCGAGCTCGCGTTCTACGGGCGTGTCTGGGACATGGACGTCGACGTTGAATCCGATATCGATATCGCCAACCTCTGATGCGGGCTTCTGTTTCTTTCTTGGCACAACTGGGTGAAAAAGCCGGTCAGCACCGTTCTTTTGTCGGTCTATTAGCGGCGCTCGTCGGCATTATCGTCGGCGGCGCAGCGGTTCTTTTTAACCTGATGATTCAGGGGTGGACGTGGGTCACCACCGGTTACAGTGACTACTCAACGCATGCTGGCGACCCCCACGGAGTCTTCGGTTGGTCCCCCTGGGTGTTCTTGCTTCTGGCTCCCGTTGTCTCAGCGTTGATCTACGGGCCCCTGGTTCAGCGGTTCGCTCCCAGTGCACGAGGCCACGGTATTCCCGAAGTGATGCTGGCCGTTCGACGCAAGGGAGGCAAGATTCCCGGGCGCGTCGCAGTGGTGAAGCTGATTGCTTCTTCTTTGACGATTGGCGCCGGTGGTTCAGCGGGACGAGAAGGTCCGATTGTCCAGGTCGGAGCGTCGCTCGGTTCCTCGTTGGCGTCCTCTCTTCGTTTGCCTCCGCAACGCGTAGTTCTTTTAGCGTCCTGTGGCGCAGCGGGTGGCATCGCCGCAACTTTCCATGCTCCGCTTGCTGGCGCAGTCTTTGCTCTCGAAGTGATTCTGACGCAGTTCAGTGCCGAAACCTTCGGATATGTCGTTATTTCTTCAGTGATGGCATCCGTTGTTGCACGCGCGTTGCAGGGTGACGAAACGATCGTGAATCTTGGTCATGATCTCTCCTTCTCGCATCTGACAGACATGTGGTGGGTTGCTCTCCTCGGTGTGATCGCCGGTCTTGCGGGTCTAGGTTTCTCGAAGCTCCTTTATTGGCTTGAAGATGTGATCGACGCTTTCTGGAAACGTCTGAGCCTTCCCGAATGGTCACGTCCGGCTGTTCTCGGCATCCTTTTGGGCGCGGGTATTGTGGCCTTCCCGCAGATGTTCGGCTCGGGATACCCGATCGAAGAAGACGCTCTAGCAGGCAAATACACGATTGGCTTCCTGCTGATTTTGATGGTGGGACGCGCCCTGTACACGTCCTACACGATCGGTATCGGTGGATCCGGTGGCGTTTTTGCCCCGACGCTTTTTATCGGCGCAATGGCCGGAGCCTCATTCGGGCAAATCCTTTCCCCCATTACTGACACTCCCGCCGGCGTCTTCGGTGTGATTGGTATGGGCGCGGCATTCGCTGGAGCGGCACGCGCTCCGATGACCGCCGTTTTGATCATCGTCGAAATGACGGGGCAGTATTCGCTGATTATGCCGATGATGCTTGCCGTCGTTCTGGCCACCGGCGTCTCGAGGTTCCTGACACGCGCCACCATCTACACCGAGAAACTTCGTCGTCGAGGCGACGTTCTGGATGACCCTGTGGATGCAACACTGCTCGGCGCTCACCCGGTTTCGCGCTGGATGGAGGACGCTCCCGGTACTTTGGCGCCCTCGACCACGCTCGATCAGGCGATTAAGAAGATGCGTGTCCTTGGTGCCCAGACTCTTCCCGTTGTCGACGATGCTGGAACCTACGTTGGGCTAGCAAGCGCCATTGATCTTGCTCTGGCGCGCCAAAGCGAAACAGATATGGCCTCGTCGCTGGATTCTTTGAAACTGCCCAACGTGCACGTCACGCCCACCGCACTACCGTCGAAGGTGCTCGAAGTACTGCAGACATCAGGTCTGCCGGGGATTCCCGTCGTCAATGATTCGTTGCATGTGGTGGGCTGGGTGTCCCAGCAGTCCCTGATTGAACGCCTCTATCGCGATCAGCGTCGCGCCATCGCAGCTCGCGCACAGTCGTCGTGGGGTTCGAGGTTCCAAGAGAAGCATTCACGCCGACACACGAGTTAACGAAGCGTAAGCGTAGAGTCTGGTATCACTCAGCGAAAACCCGACGTATAAGGACGGATGAGTCGGTCTGTACGCCGGGTTTTGTCCCGCACAAGCGGTGGCGACCATCTATCTAGGACGTTTGTTGCCAAACGCCTCAAGCAACCTACCCGCAGGCGTCGGGCGGGCCACCCATACCTGCTGCTCGGTCTTGCTCTGGGTGGGGTTTACCAAGCCGGCTCGGTCACCCAAACCGCTGGTGAGCTCTTACCTCACCTTTTCACCCTTACCGCTTGCGCGGCGGTTTATTTTCTGTGGCACTATCCCTCGGGTCACCCCGGGTGGCTGTTAGCCATCACCCTGCCCTGTAGAGCCCGGACGTTCCTCGAGAACCGTGTGGTCCGCGCGGTCGCCCAACCGACTCATCCGCGCCCATAGTCTAACGCACCCGCTAGGCTTCACATATGTTCATCTGGTTACCCCCGTCCGAATCCAAAACAACACCAGCACACGGGCCTCGTTTTGACGTGACACAGCTTGCTCGCCCTGAGCTTGCATCCTGGCGCGAAAACTTGATCCACACTGTTCAGGCGCTCAGCGTTCGCGACGACGCTGCTCAGTTGTTCGGTCTTGGCCCGGCTTCAGCTGCGGATTTACAGGCGAATATCGACTTGTATTCTGCACCATGCGATGCGGCTGAAAACCTGTTTACAGGCGTTCTCTATGACGCGGTCGCATTCCCGACACTGCCGGAGCAGCATCATGCGGTCGCGCTTGAAACAACGCGTGTCTTCTCTGGGCTTTTTGGTGTGGTGAACCTCGACGATGTCCTGCCCAACCACCGTCTTGCGATGGGCACGAAACTGCCGGACATCGGCCCTTTGCCGACCTATTGGAAGAAGCCCCTTGATACATCGCTCAAAGCAGAAGCTGAAGGAGCTCCGATCGTTGATGCTCGTTCTGGGCCCTATCGCAGTGCCTGCCTCGCTCCTTGGGCGCATCGCATCGAGATCGGCGTGGTTCGTCAAGCGAAGGGGAAGCGTTCGGTGATTTCCCACGATGCGAAGCGGTGGCGAGGCCGTGCGTGCGCTCACCTCTACGCGTCAATTTCGGCTGATGCGGATTTCGACGCGATCGTCGAGGCTCTGTGTTCAGCCACTACCTTGGATCCGATCATGGATGCTCAGGGTGGTGCTCATGCGGTTATCGACGTGGAAGTACCTGAGGCGAAACCGACAAAGCAGGGCGGGTCACTCACTCACCTGGTGTTGGTCACCGACTGATCGGACTCGGGAGCAGATGCTGGCCGTCGTAGAGTGGCGCTGTCATACGATACGAGGCGACACACCCCGCCGCCGGGGCACGATCCCGAGCGATCGGCTTCAGGCTTGAGTCGTCCTCACAACGATCGCACCGGTATCTTCGGTCCAGTAGAGCTGGTCTTCGGGGGTGAGGCGAATCTGTTCAAGTTCGGCCGGGGATAGCTCCGCTGCCATTCCAATGCCAACACCATTACGTACTTCGAAGATCGCGAGGGCACCGAGGTTTGCGCGAACACGTTCATACTCGCCCACGAGGTCTTCTGGAAGCGATTCAGCGAGCGCACGACGCTTGGCGATCACATCGCGAAGCTCGTCGTCGCTTTCTTTCACGTCGGCAGCAAATTCCTGCTTGGTCTTTTCAATGTCGGCAGCGATCGCTTTCGCTTCGTCAATCATTGCTTGACGAGCATTCTTAGCCGCCTCAAGACGTTCTTCACCGTCGAGCTGTTCATTTTCCAAAGTGGACAAGCGCTTATCCATTTGAGCGATTTCATGTTCCATCGCGTTGATGTCGCGAAGAGGAACCTGATTGCCGTCGATTCGACTCTGTTGCTTAGCTCGTCTGGCGCTCACACGTTCGATCTCGTCCGCGCTACGTTGGACGTCTCGTTCAATATCTGCGATTGCTGCACCTTGGGTGACGGCTGCGCGCTTCAGGTCGTCGAGGCGTCCTGCGAGCTCGCGGACAACGCCGTGCGCCGGATGGGAGTCACGGGCGTGTCGAAGCGCAGATTCGCGCTGGTCGAAGGATTTGAGTTCGAGCAGGCTGAGCTGGTTCAGGTATGTTGCTTTCACTTACGTCCTCCTAATGTTGGGCGATGGCTGGTCCACGGCTCCGTGATAATCGTAGAGACTTTTACTCTCACTTCCACATTTGCAGTTGATGCAGCCTGCACTAGCTTGCGTTCAAGGATCGGGAGCCACGGCCATTCGGTGGCGTAGTGACTAGCGCAAATCAGGGCAGGCGCCCCACCTTCAAGGTGTTCGGATGCCGGGTGATGACGCAGGTCAGCGGTTAAAAAGACGTCCGCTCCGCCTTCACGTGCTGCCTCAAGGAAAGAGTCTCCCGCTCCTCCGGATACTGCGACGCGTTCGATGATTGCGCCGGGGTCTCCGGATCCGAAGATGCCGTGAGGTCCTGCGGGCAGGCGCTCGGCAACCAGGTCAAGAAAGTCGCCTAAACGAGTGGGCGCAATCGAACCGATACGTCCGTGTCCAATGGGTCGCCCGGCCTGGTCGATTCCGGTGGGAACCAGCGGTGATGAAGAGGTGATTCCCACCAACTGTGCGAGCGCATCGCCGACGCCATCTGCGCTGATGTCAGCGTTTGTGTGCGCGTTGAACAGGGCGATATCGTTTTTAATAAGGCGAGTGATGGACGCGCCCTTAGGGTCAGATGCCGGCAGGAAACTCGTTCCGCGAAGGTACAGCGGGTGGTGAGTGATAACGAGGCCGGCGTCCTCGTCGATCGCTTCATCAACGACGGCCGAAACGGGGTCGACGGCAAGCAGGATTGAGGTGACGTGAGCGGATGGGTCGCCTGCGATCAATCCGACTCGGTCCCATGACTCGGCACGGGAGGCGGGATACCACGCTTCCATCAGCGCCATGACATCTGAAATGGTCCATTGGTTACTCACGCTTTAAAGGATAGCCAATCGAAAGATGCTGGCGAGCGTGGATAAACGTGAGGAAACGCTGAAGAAATACGTGTTTTCAATGGTTTTTCGTTATCTGTCGAAGCCTCGTACCCCGCTTGGCGTGATCCTGCGGAAAAATGCATTACTTTCGAGAACACGTGCGCAAAGGGCCATTTCGATTAAGAAACGAAAGGTCTGGCGTTCTATCATTCCTAGGTGCACGTCATCGACCTTATTGATGCGGGAACGTCGGACTATATGGAAGTAGACCGACTGCAGCGTCAACTCCACGACCAAGCAGCCGCTGGTGACGGCGATTCGATCATTGTCACCCAATTCGCCCCCACCTGGACCGCTGGCCGCCACACGAAACCCGAAGATATTCCGGATTCCACTGTTCGGGTGATCCATATGGACCGCGCCGGTTCCGCGACGTGGCACGGACCGGGACAGGTTGTTGTCTACCCAAATGTCAGGCTCAAGGAGCCCGTCGACCTGTACGCGTGGATCCGTAGCGTTGAAGCGGGTGTTATTGAAACAGTGCGCGAAGAATGGGGGCTGCCCGTTCACCGCATCGACGGACGCGCAGGAGTGTGGCTGACCGAAGAGGGACGTCGCGACCGCAAAATTTGTGCCATCGGACTGAAAGTTGCACGAGGCGCCACGTTGCACGGAGTCGCCCTGAACGTCGATATTGACCCGATAGAAGCGTTCGCGGGAATCATCCCGTGCGGGCTCTTCGACGCTGATGTTGCCTGTCTGTCGTGGGAAGGCGTGAACGTCCCATTGCGCACCGCTGCTGACGCACTTGTCTCGCACCTTATTTCTTCAATCCGCCCTCAGCTGGCTGACCCCAGCCAAGAGATCACCTATTCGAAGGGAAACGCCTGTGAGTACCTTGCCTGATCCCGAAGGACGCAAACTGCTTCGAGTGGAAGTTCGCAACTCGCAAACTCCTATCGAAAACAAGCCCGAGTGGATTCGCACGACGGCACACACCGGCGCGAACTATCACGATATGCGTTCCATGTCGCACGCCAAGGGACTGCACACTGTCTGCGCTGAAGCAGGGTGCCCGAATATTTACGAGTGCTGGCAAGACCGTGAAGCGACTTTCCTTTTAGGTGGAGCACTCTGCACACGTCGGTGCGACTTCTGCGATATCGCGACCGGTAAGCCCACCGAATATGACCGGGACGAGCCTCGTCGAATCGCCGAGTCTGTTGGCGAACTCGAACTGCGCTACGCGACGATCACCGGCGTCACCCGCGACGATCTGCCCGACGGCGCGGCGTGGTTGTACGCCGAAACCTGCCGTTTGATCCACGAGAAGAGCCCATCAACCGGCGTTGAACTGCTGGTTGACGACTTCCGCGGTCAGGACGAGTCGATCGACATGGTCATTGAAGCCGGCCCGCAGGTGTTCGCGCACAACTTGGAGACGGTGCCTCGTATCTTTAAAAAGATCCGCCCCGCGTTCCGCTATGACCGTTCGCTTGCGATGATTCAGCGTGCACACAACGGTGGCATGGTAACGAAGTCGAACTTGATCCTCGGTATGGGTGAGACGCGTGAAGAAATCAGCGAAGCGATGCGCGACCTGCACGATTCGGGCTGTGATTTGCTGACCATCACGCAATATTTGCGTCCTTCTCCCCTGCATCACCCGATTGATCGCTGGATTCACCCCGAAGAATTCCTTGAGATCGCAGCAGAAGCTGAAGAATTAGGCTTCGCTGGCGTCATGGCTGGCCCGCTTGTGCGCTCGTCGTACCGCGCGGGATTGCTGTGGGCGAAAGGCATGCGCGCTCGCGGGTTTGAGATTCCTGAGCACTTGAAGCACCTGGATAATTCCGGTTCCACTCTGCAGGAAGCGGGTACAGTTCTGGCGAATATGCGTGAGCGTCGCGCACGTCGTCAGGCGCGTGAAGCCGCAACACTGCCCGGGGTTCCCGTTGCCTGAGGCCCCAGTGACTCCGGATTATTCACCGGCCCGAGTTTTGATGCGTGCTGGGCGTCAGCACCCGAACCGCATGTCGATCATTTGGCCGGACAACAGCGTGTGGACCGTCGCCGAAAGCGCCGACGCGGTGCGCCGTGTGGCAGCATATTTGCGCTCGCTCGACATTGGCGAGGGTGACCGTGTCGTGTTTGCTGGCCGTAACAACGCTTGGGTTTTTGTTCTGCACGTTGCGTGCTCGTGGCTTCACGCTGTGACCGTTCCACTTTCGGAACGCCTACCGTTTACCGTCACGCAGTCGATTGTGGATTCGCTCGATCCAGCTCTCGTTTTGATCGACGAGGTCGCGCCCGCGTTGCAGCGTTCGGTCAGTGTGGGCGCGGAGTTTATGACGGTCGACGCTTTTGCTTCGAGCGCGCTGGGCTCCACGCCGATCGAAGGTGAGCCTCTGGCCTGCGCACACGAAACGGGTGCGATTGTCTTTACTTCGGGGTCGACAGGACGTACCCGAGGAGTTGAACTCTCTCACGCCCACATGTGGTGGGGCTCGATGTGTTTCCGCGATGGCTTCGAATATCTACCGGCACGCGATGTCGTGGGTGTGTGCGCGCCAATTTCGCATATCGGCGGCTTCAATGGCACGTCGATGGATGTCTTCAGCCACGGTGGAACGATCATCGTTTTCCCGACGTTTAACCCGACTGGCATCCTGCGTGCGATCGAAAAGCACCGCATCTCGATGATGTTTGCTGTCCCAGTCATGTGCCACATGTTGCTCGATACGAATGAGTCCGTCGGCGCAGATATTTCATCATGGGAGCGCCCGCTGATCGGCGGAGATGCGATGGGGCCGGCTTTGGCTGAGCGTCTGCGCAGCGCCGGCTTGCGACCGATCCACGTGTGGGGAATGACGGAAACTTCCGGGGCGGGAATGATGACCTCCCCCGATGCCGACGCCCCGGCGGGAGCATTGGGCCAACCTTTCCCCTACGTGGATGCGCGTCTGATGAACGCTGACGGTCACCTCGCCGGCGTGGGCGAGTTGGGCGAAATCGAGGTACGAGGCCCAGGCGTTTCAACCTCCTTCGTGACCAACGGGGAACGAGGCCTCGCACGCATGCATGACGATTGGCTGCGCACCGGCGACCTCGCCACACGCGATGAAAAAGGCTGGTATCACATCGTTGGTCGTGCCTCGCGAATGATTAACACGGGTGGCGAGCTTGTGGCTCCCGGGCGCATCGAAGAACTGCTACGCGGACTACCCCCTATCGCAAACGCCTGCGTTGTAGGTGTCAAGGATGATCGGTGGGGTCAGGTTGTTGCCGCGGCAATCGTTCGCGGACCGATCCCAAAAGAGCTGCGTGATGACGCCGACTTCGACGCATTGGAGATCGCTGACCTGATTAGTGATCAGTGTGCGCCGTGGGAACGAGTTCGCCGAGCGATCTGGGTTGATGCTCTCCCCCAACTGCCGAACGGAAAACCGGATATTCAGGCGACGCAACGTCTTTTTGACTAAACGATTGCTTTGCTCCGCGCCCTTGCTGGGGAATCGTTGATCAGGTGATCGCGGCCTCGTACATGAGCGAAAAGGACGTGGGCACTCTCACGCCCTCAAAGACGGATTGGGACTGTCACACCCACCGACTCAATTAGTAAGGTAAGCCTTACGTAATTAATGAGGAGGATCTGGTGCACCGCATCGTCATCATCGGCTCAGGTTTTGCTGGACTTGAAGTTGCGAAGAAGCTGAAGCACGCGAACGCTGAAATCACGATTCTAGCCAAGACCGGTCACCACCTATTCCAGCCCCTGCTCTATCAGGTCGCAACTGGCATCCTCTCCGAAGGCGACATTGCGCCAACGACGCGTGAGATCCTCAAGAAGCAGAAGAATGTTCGCGTTCTGCAGGCGCTCGTTGAAGACATCGACATTGAAAACAAAGTCGTTATTTGGCGTAACCACAACGAAAAACAGACGACTCCCTACGACACACTGATCCTTGCTGCCGGCGCTGGCCAGTCGTACTTCGGCAACGATCACTTCGCCGTGTTTGCTCCCGGCATGAAGACGATCGATGACGCGCTCGAACTCCGTGCCCGCATCTTCGACTCGTTCGAGAAGGCTGAAATCGAATCCGACCCACATGAGATCGACCGTCTGCTCACGTTCGTTGTCGTTGGCGCAGGTCCAACCGGTGTTGAGATGGCTGGTCAGATCCGCGAAATGGCATCACACACGCTGGCAAAGGAGTTCCGCGCAATCGATCCGACAAAGGCTCGCGTCATCCTCGTTGACGGTGCCGATCGTCCTCTCCCCGTGTTCGGCGAAAAGCTCGGTGACGTGACGCGCCACGAGCTTGAAAAGCTCGGTGTCGAGGTGAAGACCCACGCATTTGTCACTGACCTTGACCGCGACACCGTCACTCTGAAGTTCAAGGACGGCTCAACCGAAACGATTCGTTCAAACTGCAAGGTGTGGGCTGCCGGCGTCCAGGCATCCGAGCTTGGCGCTGTTCTTCGTGACAAGGCCGATGCGGAGCTTGACCGCGCAGGTCGCGTCATTGTTGAAAAGAACCTCACTGTTCCCGGCCACCCGGAAATTTTTGTCCTCGGTGACATGATGAGCTTCCCGGGCGTGCCCGGCGTTGCTCAGGGAGCTATCCAGTCTGCTCGCTATGCGGCAAAGATTGTGGCAGCACGTCTTGCTGGCAAGCCGGAAACAACCGAGCCTTTCACGTACTTCGACAAGGGCTCAATGGCGACGATCGCCCGCTTCAAGGCGGTCGTGAAGATCGGCAAAATGCGCCTGACCGGCTTTATCGCCTGGGCGGCTTGGTGTTTCCTCCACCTGCTGTACATCGTCGGCTTCAAGTCGCAGATCGGTACCTTGGTTCATTGGTTCTTCTCATTCCTGTCGGGCGCACGTTCACAACGCACGACCACAAACCAGCAGCTGGTTGGCCGCCTCGCTTTGGAACGTCTGGGCACCGGTTCGTCCGGCAAGCTCGTCGCCGGGGAGGATCCCGTTCAGGAAATCATCGATGATGAAGTGACCTCGTCACGCAACGACGAGGCGATACCGAATACGCCTCTATCCCTTTAACTTCGAATGAATCACGCCCTTTCTTGCTAGGGTTATCACGATGTTTCCATCGAATACAGGAGGAACAATGAAGAAGTGGTTACGCGCCACAACTGCTTTCGCAGGCGCGGCAGCACTGACACTGGGAGGTGCCGTTGCCGCTGTAGCAGCAAACAGTGTTGACGACGCCAGCCATGTCAAGAGCTTTGACGTTACTTGGAGTAACAACGTAAAACGGTACGACCCGAAGCTTGAAGGCACCACAGTTTACATGCCTCTGTACTGTGAGGTCTACGAATTCAAAAACGGTCAAGCAACCGGCGACCCGCTTGGCTACGAGTGGCCAATGCTCAAACTAACCGTTGGTAAAGATGAGCAGATTCCACTCAACGTGGACCCTAAGAATCCCCGAAACCCCAAGTACGAGGGTGTTGATAAGATCGGCGTTGACGACTGCTACCAATATCGTAACGGCAAGTACGGACCCAGCCAATTCACTTTTTCAACTGGATATAGTAATGGCGTGAAACAAGTCTATATGGACCAGCAGGCCAATACCGATTTCACGTTTAAGTTGGTTGAAGGCGAGTGGGATGGGGAAACCTATCTAGGTGAGATTCCCGACGGCAAGGCACCCACAATCACAATTGGGGTATCGCAGCATAAGGCCGGAGACGCAGTTACAGAAGATGGCCAAAAGGTTTACAAGCCCCTTATCACCAAGCGTGGCGACCCTGCTGCAAACAAGTATGTTTTCGCCGACGGGGAGTCTCATAGGCCCTCTGCCGAAATCATGCCAAGTCGTGAAGATACTCCTATTACTCGCGCTTCAATTGGCAATAGCCTGAACATGTTCTCTGGATATACGGGTCGTTACCAGTGGTACCAGTTGACCGCGTCAATTGATGATCCAGAAGAGGCTAAGCTCTTCCGCATTGAAAGCGTTGAAGGTAATGACCTTGACGGCTGGACTGTAAAGGTAAGCTCTGTTGTACGCAAGATTACCCCCGAAGCTCCGACCGTTGTAGATTCCAACAAGTGCGGAGTTGCTGGCACGGTCCAGGTTCCTGAATCCAAGTACTTTGACTACGAGCAGGTTCAGCAAGGCACCACTGTCTCGGTAGCGGCTCTACTGAAACAGGATTTTAAGGACAAGTTCGTGGTTGAGGGTGACACGCAGTGGGAGCTCAGCGTCGCTTCTCAGCCGTGCACAGTAGATCCAGCTGAAGAGTTGGCAACTCCTGTTGCTCCGAAGCTGATCAATCCGTCCGCTGCTGATCCTTCTTCTTGCACCGTCGAACCTTACGTGACGATCCAGAAGACCGAGGGCGTCGCCTACACCGTCACCGCAAACGGCGTTCAGCTGAAAGCTAACAAGGATGGCAACTACAACTACCCGTACAACTCGAAGGTAGAAGTTAAGGCCTCCGCTCTGGATGGTTACTTCTTCGCTGACGATGCTGTAGCCGAGTGGACCTGGGACAGCCACGATACTGCGATGGACCCAGCATGTAAGCCGGCTGAGCCAAAGAAGAAGATCGCTAAAACTGGTGCTGAGGTTGCTTCCCTCGTCGGCCTTTCCGCCGTACTGCTTCTTGCAGGTGGTGTGCTCACCGCACGCAAGTTCATGTAACCAACGAGCAACACGCAACCTGCCTACAGGCGAGTAGTTGCACAGAATCCCCGGAAGGGGAGCTGAGTGATCTCAGCTCCCCTTCCGGGGTTTGCTTTACCCATCTAGCCTAGGCTTATTCGCGCCTACTCATCATCGAGCTCAAGCTCCGGAGTTTCTGCACGAGCTTGCTCAAACACTTCTGCCGCAGCCGAGAGGTTGATGAAGCCGATAACAAGACCAACCGCGATGTCTGGCCAGGGGCTGAACCAGAACACCATGACAACGCCAGCGGCAAGGATCAAAAGGTTTGCGAGCACATCATTGCGGGCGGCCAGCCAGGCACCTCGCACTAATGCTGTATCGTGCTTACGCAGTTGCAGTAGTAGTAGCGCGCTGGCGAGGTTGATTAGCATTGCGATGATGGCGGTTACCGACAAGGTGAGTGGCTCCGGCGCCTCCCCGGAGATCATTTTCCATATCGCGGTGCCAAAAGCCGCAACTGCGGGAATGAGGATGAGGCCGGCCAGGCCGTAACTGGCTTTCCTCCTGCTTGCTACCGACCAGCCCAGGGCGGTGAGCACAAGCATGTTAATGAGGAAGTCTTCAAGGAAGTCGGCGGCATCTGCAAAGAGTGCGACTGAGCCAATGATTGAGGCGATCACCAGTTCAATGATGAAGCCGATGAGGTTTAGGATGGCAACCCAAGCAACGATTCGCCGGGCACGAGTGTCAAGATTCTTAGCGGTATACACGAGCATAGATTGTAGCTAATATCTTCAGATGCTTCGCGAGCCATCCTTTCCACCGTGATAGTTGTATTGGTGCGCGTTGGTTCCCTCTGACGGGGCACTAATCGAACGAAGTTAATGTGACCGGATAACGATAACAAAACACCTCCCAGGGATTGCCGGGAGGTGAATGTTGTGCATGACTAGCTCACTCGATAATGAGGAAGCCAGTTACTGTGCCGGGTGGGTCCGCTAAACGGCGGGCCCACCCGCACTTGCTTATGGACGACGGCGCTTGGATACAGCCCAGATTCCCGCAGCGAGCAGGGCAACGCCCCCTACTACTAGGCCTTGAACTGCCGAGCCGGTGCGACCCAACGAAGGTGGGATGTCCTTGGTGTTAGTAACCACGTACCCCTCGGCCGCGCNACCGCTAATGGAGGAGGTGTAGCCAGGAACNTCTACNTCAACNACCGTGTAAACGATCTCNGTCTTNTTACCAT
>NZ_JBHNPV010000085.1:0-135125 GCF_059082735.1 Actinotignum sp. usb-actsch-rep-73
TGTGTGAAGCAGGAGCCTCGTACACCGCGTCAGAGCACCTTCGAGAAGAATTCCTTTGTTCGCTGTTCTTGCGGATTGTCGATCACGTCAGCGGGGCTACCAGCCTCGACGATAACTCCCTCATCCATGAAGACAACCATGTCAGCGACCTCACGTGCGAAACCAATTTCGTGCGTAACTACAGCCATCGTCATGCCCGACTGTGCAAGATCCTTCATGACCTGCAGAACTTCGCCCACCAGTTCGGGGTCAAGCGCCGATGTTGGTTCGTCGAAAAGCATGATCTCCGGATCCATCGCCAGAGCGCGAGCAATCGCCACACGCTGCTGTTGACCACCGGAAAGCTCCGAGGGATAGTGATCCGCACGATCCGACAATCCGACGCGTTCAAGCAGTTCAAGCGCACGCTGTTTCGCCGTTGCCTTATCCACCTTCGCAACATGGATCGGTGCTTCCATGACGTTTTCCAACGCAGTCTTATGCGGGAACAGGTTGAAACGCTGGAATACCATGCCAATGCGCGAACGCTGGGCGGCGATGACCTTGTCAGCCAGCTCGTGCAACTGGCCAGCATCGTCCCTGCGGTATCCGAGAAGCTCGCCATCAACGCTCACTTCACCAGCACTAATCTCTTCGAGCTGATTCAGGCAACGGAGCAACGTCGACTTCCCTGAACCCGACGGACCCAGAATTACGCACACCTCGCCGGACGCGATCTCAAGATCAATGCCCTTGAGCACGTGAAGGTCACCAAAGAACTTGTGGACGCCTTTGACGCTCACCATAGGAGTTGAAGATTTCACGGTGTCACATCCAAGAATTGAGTCGAGGTTGAAGCGGTCGCGTTATCGCGACGATCAAAGCCCTTACCGAAGTAACGTTCAATGTGTGCCTGGATCCACATCAAAATGCTCGTGATGAACAGGTACCAAAGAGCAGCCGCAATCAACAGCGGAACCGGCTGGAACAGGGACTGGCCCTTTGTCGATGCAACGAACGTCAGTTCCAACGTGAACGGAATCGCCGAAACAAGCGATGTCGTCTTCAACATGGAAATCGTTTCGTTGCCGATCGGCGGGACAATCACGCGCATCGCCTGGGGCAAAATAATGCGACGGAAAATCATCGAACGAGGCATACCAAGAGCGGTGGCAGCCTCCCACTGACCCTTATCAACAGACAGTAAGCCGGCGCGAATAATCTCAGCAAGGTAAGCGCCTTCGTTGAGTCCCAGACCGATGAACGCCATCCAGAACGGTGTGAAGTACGTTGCCGTGTCGAAGGAAACGAACGGTGGAGCAAACGGAATGCCAAGCTCAATCTGCGGGTACAGCGTGGGTAGCAGTGACCAGAAGATCAACTGCGTGTAGATCGGGGTACCTCTAAAGAACCAAATATAGGCTGTGGCAACCCAGCGCAGAACCGGGTTAATCGACTGGCGCATAATCGCAAACGTGATGGCGAGGATCGTGCCAATTGTCATCGCGATGACAGTCAGAATCAACGTGTATACAACGCCTGAAACGATCGTCTTCGAGAAAAGCCATTTGCCAACGACATCCCACTGGTAGTTGTCATTGGTAATGAAACCCGTGGCGAGGAGCAGCGCAAAGATCGCAACGATCACTGCGCTGATCCACCGTCCGGGTCGCGGTACCGGTTTTGCATCAATGAGGGTGATGCCGTCTTTAACGTGTGCCATATGTTTACCTTGCTCAGTATGGGGCTCGCGCCATATGGTGCGAGCCCCATACGTTGAGTTCAAATCAGAGGCCGGGGTTCAGTTCGGCCGTGGTGAGACCGGCATCCTCGGCGCCGTAGGCTGCGAGAATCTTGGTCAGGTAGCCGTTATCCATTAGGTACTGCATGGCCTTTTGGATTGCGTTGGCCAGTTCAGTGTCGTTCTTGGCGACAGCAATACCCTGAGGCTCGGCCTCGATGATGTCACCAACCTGCTCGAGCTTGCCACCGGAGAGTTCAACCGTGTAGCCGATTACGGTGGAGTCAGCCAGAGTGGCGTCGTACTGGCCGCCGATGACCTTGGTTGCAATGTCGGTCTGAAGGTCGAGGGGCATAATCTTGATTGCTTCGTTGCCACCAGCAACGCATTCTTCGGACAGATGCTCAGCGTATTCCTGCTGGTAAGTGCCGTTCTGAACGCCGATTGTGGTGCCGCAAGCGTTGGCGGGATCGAAGTTCTTCGGGTTGCCTTGAGCGACAGCGTATGCGGAACCGACCTCGACGTAGGAGATCATGTTGGTCTGAGCAAGACGCTCTTCGGTGATGGTGAAGGAAGAAGCGCCGATATCAAACTTGGAACCGAGACCCGGGATGATGGTCGGAAACTCTGCGTGAGTCGTGGTGCCTTCTTCAAGACCCATCACCTTTGCCAGAGCCTTGACGATATCAATGTCGTAGCCAACGGGGGTCTGACCGTCTTCAGCGCGGAACTCGGCGGGGGCGTAGTCAGCGGATGTGCCGTTACGTAGGATATTTCGTTCCTTGACTGCGACGGGGACCAGAGCGGCGATTTCATCGACGGTTTCGATCGACGAGGTGTCGAATGATTCAATCGCGGTGGCCGATACTGCCCCCTCAGCGGACTGAGAAGTCGAAGAGGTTGACGGGTCGGAGCATGCGGCGAGTGCCATCGATGCGGTAGCAGTCAGGAGGAGTGCTGCAGGAAGCTTGCGCATGGGAGTACCTTTCGGAGATTTTCTCTCTACGCATATAAGTATGCACCCCTATGCATATTATGCATAGGGGTGTCTCGGTATTTGAGTCGAAACTCTCAGCGGCCGCGCATCGCCCTGCGGTTCGGGCGAGCCTTCATCGGATCAATTCCCTTGGGAATCGGCAGAGCATTGGACTGCAACGCATTCAAACGATTCGAAACGGCAGGAACCTCTTCCTTCGTCAGAATCTTCTTGAAACCACGCAACTTGCCCTGCAGCTTCGCAAGTTCCAGCTGGCCTTCATCGTGGCCAGTCTGGATAACGTGAACAGGAACGTTCTTCACAACGCGTTGAACCTTCTTACGCTCAGCTGAAAGAAGTGGCTGAACGTGGCTGGAAGGACCTTCGGAAATAAGAACAACACCGGCGCGACCGATAATTCGCCAGATAACATCCTGCTCGCGCGTGACGTTAATCGGCTGTTCGGGAATGATCCAACCGGACTTGATCTGCGACAAAACAGCGTAGACAGAGCCGACAGTGCCATCGATCTGATCGTATAGAGCACGACGCACCAAGAACGACAGCAGTGACATCGCGATCGTGCTACCTACCAAAACGCCCAGAATTGCCCAGACAATGTAGTTCGCGTGCATCAGGGCGGCGATCGCCAGTGCAAGACAGATCGTTAGGATCCATGCTCCGGCAAGTGCCCATCCGATCCACGGATAGGAGCGCTTTGTAATACGGTATGCGTCCGCGAGGTTGTGGTACCAGCGACGCTTCTTGGGGGCAGTGTTCTCACTCATAGCGAACCTATTCTACCTGTAATGGCGATATTCCAATGCATGGGATCGCAGTTATCCACAAGCTTAGGCAAGGCCGGTCGCTTTCAAGAAATCTGGACCGCACAATGCGGCTATGACTATGCATTCAGATCGCCTTGGAACGATTGCATTTATGACCTCCAACGGTCCGCTGTGGGAGGTCACTCGTGACAATGAAGCACTGTTGATCAGCGTATATAGCTCTGATATCGCGCGTGATCAGATGCAGCGTTGGATTGCATGGCGTGGCCTCGTGCACCCGAATGTGGCAGAGCTGGTGGAAATATCGTCCCAGCCGGATGGTCGCGTGAGTCTTTCTCAGCGTCGGTACGCCGGGCGAACCTTGCAGGCGCTACTCGATAGCGGTCAGCAACTGAACGACAACCAGCGCCGACGTATCGTCGCCGATGTGCGTGCTGGCGTTTGTGCGCTACATGATAGGGGAATTATCCATACCGATATTGCGCCATCAAACATTGTTGTCAGCAGTGATTTTCACGCGACGCTGATTGATATTGCCATTCCCGCGCAGGCCGGTGAAGGAACCCCCGGTTTTTCTCTGTCTGCAACAAAGGACCAGCGCAGTGACGATGCCGGAGTTGAAGCCATCGCATGCGCATTGAATATTGATCCACTCGGACTTAACCCCACGCGCGTCGAGCAACGCCCGCTACAACAGACAGTTGACTCACGCTGTGATAATCCGTCTCAGATGAACGATGTAGTCACGTGGCGAAAGGAACACCTTCTCGATAAACATCCACGGGGATTGCCAGCGACTCAGGGGCGGCGACGCGGTGCGCTGGCGGGGATCATCATCGTTCTCCTTAGCGTCATCTATGGAATGACGAGGCCGCCCACACTATCAAACGCGTCCTTCTCAACGGGCGGAATTAAGGCGCAGTCGGTGCCCTCGAGTGGGGGTATTGAACGATCTCGACATCCAGATGCCACGCAATCTGCGCCACTGAGTGAAAATAGGCAATCGGGAGAGACTCAAGAAGAAACTAAGCCGGCAGATCCGATGAAGGGAATGGACCTGGGACAAGGAATCCAACCATTTGGTCGCAATCAGGTTGCTTCGATCGACGACTTCGCAATCGATGGCTGCGCCGACGTCAGCCAGGCGAACGACATCGTCTCCACTTTTATGCATGCGCGAGATCAAGCAGTGATGGATCGTAATATCGCTGACCTGGACAATTTTATGGAAGGGGATGCTCTTCGAGCCGAAGCTGAAAAGATTGCAACCCTTCGCCGCTTTGATGCGTTCGTTAAACATCTGGAATCCGAATCGCACGTGGTCAACCAACCATACTGTTCGGACACGGAGCTCACAATCGAAGCAACGGTGACACAAAGTGAATACCAACGCTGCGAAGGGGCAAAGTGTGTGACTCTTCCTGCTAGTAGCTCGCAAGACGTAGTGATGACTTTTATGCGTCTGACGGGACGAGTTTCACGAACCGCTCAGCAAGACCCTTAGGCGGATCTGGTAAACCCCCAGTTCCCACCGGTTTCCCGGCACGAACTGGGGGTGCCTGAACGTCAGATCGGCAGATTACTTTGCCAGATTGGTTCTACTCAGAGAGCAAGGTCAGCGTCGAAGTTTGCTTCTTCAAGGCGCTTCTTGACCTCCATGAGGTAACGAGCCGCGTCGCCACCGTCAACCAGGCGGTGATCGTACGACAGCGACAAGTACACCATCGAGCGGATCGCAACGGACTCGGAACCGTCGGCTGCCTTGACAACCATCGGACGCTTCACGATCGTGCCAACACCCATGATTGCGGTCTCGGGCGAGTTCAGAACCGGAGTATCGAACAGTGCGCCACCGGAACCGGTGTTCGTGATCGTGAAGGTGGAACCGGTGAGTTCTTCCGGACCAACCTTGGCGTCGCGGGTACGAGCGGCAAGATCGTTGATCGAAGCTGCGATACCCGGGATGTCCTTGGTGCCCGCATCCTTGATCACCGGAACCAGCAGGCCACGCGGGGTATCAACTGCAATACCGATGTGCTCATGGTCGAAGTAGGTGACCTTGTTGTCATCAATGGTTGCGTTGATCTTCGGGTGGAACTGAAGAGCCTCGGTTGCGGCCTTCACGAAGAAGGGCAGGAAGGTCAGCTTGGTGTTGTGCTTGGCGATGAAGGCATCCTTCGAGCGTGCACGCAGAGCTGCAACCTTGGTGACGTCAACCTCGACCACGGTCGTCAGCTGAGCAGAGTTCTGCAGGGACTCCATCATGCGACGAGCGATCGTGAGACGCAGACGCGACATCTTCTCGGTCGTGCCACGTAGTGGTGACGGTTCACGCTTCTGTGCAACCGGAGCTGAAGCAGTCGGAGCCGAAGCTACGGGTGCCGGGGCAACAGGAGCCTTGGCAGCTTCGCGGGCTGCAACAGCATTCTCGATGTCTTCGCGACGGATACGGCCACCAACGCCGGTGCCGGTGATCGTTGCAAGATCAATGTTGGCCTCGCGAGCAAGCTTGCGAACGATCGGGGTTACGTAGCCGGTGTTTGCCACTGCTGCCGGAGTCTGCGATGCGACCGGGGTTCCGGTCGGGGCGGCGGTTTCAACAGCATTGCTCAGTTGATCGAGGGTTGCCGGGACCGGAGTCGGGGCTGCAGGAGCAACAGGCATTGCCGGGGCAACCGGAGCCGGAGTGGCTGCTGCCGGGGCTGCAGGAGCAACAGGCGCTGCCGGGGCAACCGGAGCCGGAGTGGCTGCTGCCGGAGCTACAGGAGCTGCAGGAGCTGCGCCCGGAGCCTCAGACGAAATGACGGCGACAACGGTGCCAACTGAAACGGTCTGGTCTTCCTCGACGCGGATTTCAGCGAGGAAACCGGCTGCGGGGGATGGAACTTCGGAGTCGACCTTGTCGGTGGAAACCTCGAGCAGAGGCTCGTCAGCTTCAACGGCGTCGCCAACGGACTTCAGCCACGTGGTGACGGTACCTTCGGTCACGGACTCGCCTAGGGCGGGCATGAGGACCTCGGTGCCGGAAGCGGGAGCAGAAGCGATGGGTGATGCAGGCGCAGGAGCTACAGGCGCTTCGGCAACGGGTGCTGGCGCTGTGGGAGCTTCGGCTACAGGTGCTGGAGCGGAAGTGGCCTCGGATGCGTCACCGATCATTGCGATCGTAGTGCCGACCTCGACGGTTTCGTCCTCGGGGACGAGGATCTCGAGCAGCACACCCGCCACGGGGGATGGAACTTCGGAGTCGACCTTGTCGGTCGAGACCTCGACGATGGGTTCGTCAGCTGCGATCGTGTCACCGACGTTCTTCAGCCAGGTGGTGACGGTGCCTTCAGTGACGGATTCGCCTAGGGCGGGCATTGTTACTGCGGTTGCCATGGATGTTCTCCTTGAAAGACGGGTGTGCTAGTTGTGGGCGTGCAGGGGTTTACCGGCGAGAGCCATTTCCGTGGAAACCGACGATCGGTCCATCTTCAACGCTCACGAGCTTGATGAAGCCTTGGGTATTCAGGATATTAGACTTTCTGTTGCCCGCAAGGTTGTATTCGACGGTTCTGTAGCGGGCGGTGATGTCGCGTCCGTCAACGGTGAGGGTGTTGGCACCAGTCAGGCGACCCCAGCCCTTGACGACCTTGACGTTGTGCGAGGACAACAGCCCCTGAAGGCCCTTGTCAAGCTTGGTGATGACTGAATCGCGGTAGGTACCGGCTATCGCCATGTCGATGCCTTCGAAGGTGGAACGAATGGCGAATGTTTCGGATTCGCAGGCAGCGTCAGCGGTTTGAGCTGCGTGCAGAGAAGCCTTCGTGGGGATGTAACCGCGGTGGAGGCAGGTGCCACCAACCTTGTCTCCATCGATCAAGGCAGCTTTCATTCCCAGTTGGGAAGCACGTAAAGCGGTGGCGTATCCACCGGATCCGGCGCCCAGTACGACGATGTCGTATTCTGGTTCGCTCACGTCTGAGACTCCTTACGTCGTGTTTTCTGCTAACAGTATTGTGAACCATCTAGGCCTATTGTCCCACTTGCGGGCAATGATGTCCGCGCGCAGACGGATGAGATGAGGTGGAACCGGCCACACCGAACATTCGTGCGAAGTGAGGATGATGGTGGGCGCAACGTATGATCAACCTATGAATGAATCCCCGCAGCTTTTGGAGGGCGCCGACGTTTCCGGCAATGGCAAGAGTGTGAAAGATAGGCGCCCGCGAGCGCTTGGCCTTGGTCGTCTTGTTATGGCTATGTTCTGGGCGCTTGGGGCTTGGGTGTTCGTGACAGCGATCGTTGATCTGTTCCATCATCAGAACGCCCTCCCGTGGGGTCCTCAAATTGTCGCGTTGATTGCGGGAATCGTGTATTTCGTTGGTGCGGCGGGCTTGACGCACAATGGCAGGAGAATGCGCATTATTGCCGGCTACAGCATCGGTATTAGCATTGCGGCGCCGATCATTATCGGTATTGCAGGCTTTGATGTGCCCGATCTGATTGTGGCTCGTTCGGCGTGGAGCCGGTGGGGTGCGGACTTTTACTATCTGCCACTCATTATTTCCATGATTGGTGTGGGGTGGATGTGGAGGTCGAATCCGCGCCGGATTGTGGAGTTAGCTGAGCGCCTTGAGCGGCCTCGTTCGTAAAAATGGCGGTGGTGAAAATTTCGGCCTCGCCCCAATGTGCGGGGGACGAGGCCGATTGTGCTGTGTGAAGCGGAATATAGTGTGGGGTCGGTTTAGATTCCACCTGGGAAACCGAGTTGGCGCCATGCTTCGTACAGAACAATCGATGCTGAATTGGCGAGGTTGAGAGAGCGGAGTCCCGGTTGCATGTGAATGCGGACGCGATCTTCGACGCGGGGGTGATTCATTGCTTCTTCGGAAAGGCCGACGGATTCTCGGCCGAAGAGGAGTCCATCGCCGTCCTGATAGGAAACGTCGGCGTACATTGTTGAGGCTCGTCCTGTGAATGCCCAGATGCGTCCGGGAACTTCCGCAAGTGCATCATCAAGGTTTGGGTGTACTTTCACGTGCGCGAGATCGTGGTAATCCAAGCCTGCGCGCTTGAGTTTTGTGTCGGACATATCGAATCCCAGCGGTTCGATCAGGTGGAGCATTGATCCGGTGCATGCGGAGAGGCGGATTGCTGCGCCTGAATTTCCGGGAATTTCGGGTTCGAAGAAGAGGATGTGAAGCACTCGTTTATTTTGCCACCATTGTTGGTGCGACGGGTAACCGGAAGAACATGGACTTTTTGCAATCTGATTTGTACATGGTCGCACCTACGGTATAGAACAGATGTTCTAAATAGGGGGGTGATTTCGAGCAAAGCGCAGGACTTTTTTTATCTACGAACATTGGGTCGGTATTTCGCGACCGTGGAATCTCGCTATCAAAGAATCAAGGAGGGCCTCATGAGGTTCATTGCTCTATGGATTCCTGACTGGCCTGTGAACTCGTTGGTCATTGATCTTCCTCCGGGTGCTCCAGGAGCAGTGGGGCACCGCGGAAAAATTGATGTCGTTTCTTTTAGTGCGCGTAAACACGGTGTACGCCACGGCATGCGTATTGAAACGGCACGGTATCTGTGCCCAGAGCTCATCATCGTGCCTCGGGATCAAGAGCGTGAAGGTAGAAGTTTTGACGCTGTTATCGAAGCCTTCAAGTCAGTTGTAGCCACAGTGATGTGTATGCGTCCGGGCTTAAGTTGGGCGTGGGCTACTCCCGCTACGCGTTGGCACGGAAGCGAAGAAGCAGCCGCAACTGCCATCGTTGATGCTGTTGCGCAACAGGTTGGTGTCGAAGCCTTCGTCGGGGTCGCGCAGGGAGTATTTGCTGCAACATATGCGGCGCGAACCCAAAGAATCGTGACCGATCAAGAAATGCCCTCATTTCTTGCCTCAATTCCCATTCGTTACATTCTGGAATTTCTTGACGGTAAAGAGAAAGAGTGGGCAACTCAAGACATTGAATTGCTTGCCACTTTGGGGGTGCGCACCTGTGGGCAGCTCAAAGATTTAGGTAAGGACCACATATATGCCCGTTTTGGAAGCAATGCTGATATCTACTGGAAGCTCAGCGAAGGGCACGATGTTTTCGTCCCGACCATGGAATCTGCGTATCCGGACTGAAACGCCATTGTTGAATGCGAAACCTCTGATAACAACGTCAATACTCTTCTTTTCCGCTTCGGCGAGCTATCGGGCAACTAGCGCAAGAACTTTACGCTAATGGGGTGGTGGTAGTATTCGCCGTCAAGGTGGTTGGGATTCACGCGAACGCGTTGCTTTTATTCCCTGGAATACTCCCAGCTTTTTAACACCTGAGGCAGGGGAGTGGGACAGGAAAATCGATGTGAGCCCTCAGACCCTACTATCCGTTCGGCTCCCGGTGCATCTGAACGACTCTTCTTCCTCACCTATACATGTCACTCAACGCGGGAAACTGAGTGAAGAACCAGCTTGGATATCTGTTCCGAAAAACAAGCGAGAGGCTCAGTCGTGCATGGATGATCGTGGCATTGTTGACCCATCAGCTCCGCAAAGCATTCGTATCTCGCACGGTTCTTGGATAATCCGTGGCAACCGGTGGGATGATTCATCGCCCGCGCGAGCATACCTTCGCGTCATCACCGATCAGGGAAGCGATCTCCTTCTGATTTATACAGACAAACACTGGTGGATAGAAGGGGCCTTCTCAGCAGAATCTGACGGTGAAAGATAGACTGACAGAATGCGCATTTCATCCGAAGAACTCCGTCGCGTCGCTGAGTTCGACGAAGCAATCATCCGCAATCAAGTCGGCTATGCTGCCTGGGCGCGCGCGAGTGCACTGTGTGAAGGAAACAAAGTCACCGACGTTGAGATCGGTGATGACGGAGTTTTTAGTGGACGTGTGGCTTCAAAGGGGCTTCGTCTTAAAACCTGGGTCGGACTCAACGGAGGGCAACCTGTTCTGACCTGCGCGTGTATTGAAGGAAAAAACTGTCAGCATTCGGTTGCTCTGTTCCTCGAATTACGACGCCAAAGCAACGAACTCACAACGGAAGACGAACCAGAGTGGAAAACGCGTCTCCGCTCCTTCACGCATACTGGGGATTCAAGCGGAGAGCCAATCGCACTATTGATTGATACTAGCGACCCAGAGCGCCCGTATTGGATGCACCCACTACGCCCCGGCAATCGCATTCAATGGACAAAGAAGCGAGCAACGTGGCCGGATCTGGTGTCGACGCAGTGGGCTTCAGTTTCAGATGGATTATCGCGTTCTCAGCTCGGGTTAATCAGAGAAGGCTATCGTCTTGCAAAAGTGGATGATGGTCGCGCAGCACGAAATGAAATTAGTCTTCAGATGCTCGGAATGGATGCTGCACCGTGGCTACTCAGACTGATCAACCAAGGAATCGAACTCTATTCCAGCCTTGATCCACTGACGCCCATACATTTCGATCGATCATCGTGGGATTTGGGCTGCGACCTCAGCCTGCAGGGGGATGAACTACTCCTGCAGATGATGGCCTTTGATGGGGATAAACGTATCCTCAAACCCCGAATTGATACCGCGACCCGCCTGCTCATCTTGGACGGTGGCACGCGGGTAGCCCGTGTGGGTGGGCAAGAACTCATGACCCTATTCGAACAGGGGCCGATCAGTGTGCCCGCCGACCAGATCGCCGAACTGACCAGCGCATATATCCCGCATCTCAAACGTCGTTTCGAAGTCTCTTCAATTGACTCGTCAGTCGATCTTGGCGAAGAAGCAACAGTGCGCATTATTGGACAATGTGACCTTGTCGAAGGAAAAGAATTCACCCTCACCTGGTGGGCGGAATACGACTATTCAGGTTCCCCCTCGCGAGTCCGACTTCAGCAGGTCATGGATTTAGAAGCCGTTCGACCGATCGTCGCTTCCCTGAAAACTCTTGCGCGACAGCACGTGCCCGCTTCTTTGTGGGACGGAGAATTCAAAAACCTCCGACTTCCCGCGTGGACTATCCCGCAATTTCGAAAAGATGTGATCGATCAGCTGAATGACTCGCGTCTTGCATGGGAGATCAGCGACGCAGTACTGACGTTCATGATTGATGAAATCCCGCTCCATTCATCGATCCGCGTCACGCCAAGCGAAGCGCACAATGACTGGTTCGACCTTGACGTCAGACTCGACGTCGGCGGATATCCGGTTCCATTCAGTGATGTTCTCGAGGCAATCGCCCACTCGGAACACTATCTCTACGTTGACGGACGCTGGGTCAGTATCGACAAAGAAACAATTGAATCCATCACAGCACTTCTCGAAGAAGCACGAACACTTTCTTTTGATGATGAGCCACGCCTCGTACCCGCACATCTTGGCCTCTGGGAAGAACTCGACTGCCTTACGGATACGACTGTCGATTCCCAGCAGTGGGAAGCCCGTCTTGAACACCTGCGTCACGCCGGCGCAGATATTCCACTCCGGAACCCCGTGGGTGCCACCTTGCGCCCGTATCAAGTTGACGGAGCGCACTGGCTGATCGCTCGAGCCTGTAGCCAAACAGGTGGCATCTTGGCAGACGATATGGGGCTCGGTAAAACCCTTCAGCTTTTAACTGCTCTTGCCTCCCTCAAAGATGCGTCAGTATGCGAAGAAAACGAAGAATCTGACGTCGCATCATCTTTCAAACGCGATCTGCCCACGCTTGTCGTCGCGCCAACATCGGTTTTAAGTACCTGGGAAAAAGAAGCTCAACGATTCTTCCCAGATCTCAACGTGCGCACGATCAATACAACGGGGAAGAGGCGCGAAAGGAGCCTCGCCAGCGAAATCGAAGGCGCAGACATCGTTATCACCTCATACACAATCGTGCGCATCGACGACGAAGAATGGAAACAGATTCCTTTTAACGGCCTTATTCTCGATGAAGCACAAAATGTGAAGAATCCGCGGACCGCCATTCACCGTGTGCTGCGAGGAATAGAAAGAAACTGGACTTTTGCGGTCAGCGGAACCCCGGTAGAAAACTCTCTTGGTGACCTCTGGTCGATCATGGCCCTCGCAATGCCCGGACTACTTCCCAAATGGTCCCTTTTTAACGACAAAATTCGTCGCCCCATCGAAAACGATCACGACGTCACGGCATTGAACCGTCTTCACTCTCTTCTTAGTCCCAACATGATGCGTAGAACCAAAGAAGAAGTTGCCACTGACCTGCCCGACAAGATCGAATCCGTTATCCCCATTGACCTCGGCACGGAGCACCGACGTATCTACGATCAACACCTCATGGCAGAGCGCGCAAAAATACTCTCGCTGACCGACGATCCGAGTGCAAAAATCGATATCCTCGCGGCGCTGACACGTTTGCGCCAACTCGCATTGGATCCCGGTCTTGTCGACGCAACATGCGGACACATCGGCTCGGCAAAAATCGAGTACCTCGCCACTCAACTTGAACAAATCATCCCAAGCGGACACCAAGCTCTGGTCTTCAGCCAATTCACAACGTTCCTTACGCGCATTCGTGACTACTTAGAACGACGTGGAATCGCCACAGTCCAACTCGATGGATCCACAACCCGCCGAGACGAAGTCATCGAACGCTTCAGATCCGGAGAAGTCCCCGTATTCCTCATCTCTTTGAAAGCGGGAGGCACCGGTCTGACGCTCACGGAAGCAGACTACGTGTACATGATGGACCCCTGGTGGAATCCTGCAGCTGAAGCACAAGCCGTCGACCGCGCTCACAGAATCGGCCAAACAAAGAAAGTCAACGTGTACAGACTGGTCGGCGCTGACACCATCGAAAACAAAGTCGTCGCGCTCCAAGAACGCAAACGCGAACTCGTATCAACAGTCGTCGAAAGCGTAGGAAATGGTGAGGGTGGCGAGCTCTTATCCAGGCTCGATATGTCCGACCTGGTGGACCTTCTCGATAACTAGCATCCGCACCTCGTACGCTTGCGAGACTTCCGCTAGCTGTACAGATGAGCTGAAAGGCTCAGAGCGTGAACCCCAGCAGGTGTGCAAGCTCTTCGGGGGTATGTGCGATAGCAACACATTCGTCAAGGTCGCCGTCTTTCGCGTACCCCCAGCTCACGCCCATGACGTCAATACCAGCTTGCTGGCCTCCTTCAACATCCCAGCAGGAATCACCGATCAGAACGGGGCGGGAGATATCCATTCCCTTGGCGCTCAGGCGCGAAAGTGCACCGGCGATAACTGTTGCTTTCGAAGAAGCGGGATCCGGAGTTGCGCCGGCGATGACGTCGAAAGCGTCAAGAATTCCCAGATGTTCCATTTGTGCCAGAGCAAGGGGCTCTTGCTTCGACGTAGCCGTTGCCACGGGAATCCCAGCGTTGTGGGCGCCACGCACTACTTCATCCATCCGAGGAAAAAGTGGGGGTTCAAGGAAAATTGTGCGGTACAGCGCCCGGTATTCGTCGACGAGTTCTTTTGTGATCTCGCCTTCAAAGCCAAGGTCAGCAAATGACCACCAGAGCGGGGGGCCAACGTACTTGCGCATTGCATCCGCTGGCAGGGGTGTGACGCCGCGCTGAGAAAGAACCGTGTTGAAGCAGTGGATCACTGCGGGGGCAGAATCAACAAGAGTGCCATCAACATCGAAAAGTACGCACGTGAATTGTGTTTCTGCGCTCAACCAACTACTCCTTCATCGCTTGTGTCTTAATGGTGGCACGAGGCCGCGCACATTGAGAAACTCTCGGCATTTCGTGGCGCGGAGCAAACACGCATAACGGTATGCGAGCAACTGTCTCACCATTCAGTCAAAAATATGAGATAGACCAGGGTTTATCAGTGCTTTTCCAACTTCATAGAATATTCTTCAACACGTGAAAGAAAACGAAATGAATAGTCCCGCGCTTCTGGATACTGATTCAGCTCACTTGCGTCAGCGTGCTTGGCGACTTTATTTCGAAGCGAATGGGCGTCTTCATGGCCTGTTGGAATCCAGCTTGAAGAAGAATTTCGGCCTGTCGGTGCCCGATTACAACATCCTGCTTGCCCTGTTCGAAGCGCCTGGTCAATGTCTAAAAATGGGTGAATTGTCCGGCCAGGTTGTCTATTCTCCGTCGCGCCTGACCTATTTGGTCACTCATTTAGAACGTGACGGTTGGGTAAAGAAAGTGATGTCGAAGGAGGATAGGCGAAGCTATCAAGCGTGTCTGACTTCACAGGGTGCGCGGATCGTGAAGGAAGCAACTCGTCTTCACCAAGAGACGCTTCGCGAATTCTTGCTTGCGGATATGACCGATGCGGAAATATCCCAGATTGTGAGGGTTTTTTCCGCGTTGGATGAGCGACTGCGTTCACGGAACAAGAATTAACTCTGCTGGGGGACCTTCCTCGTCGCCACTTCCTGTGGACACTGACTATCGGCGCTATTCCAACAAAAATGCTGATGGTCCCCAGGAATTTCTCCTTTCGATTTGGCAGTACGGCTACCAACCGTGTTAGAGTTTTCCACGTTCGACTTGAGGTAATCAAGAAGAGCAAGTCACCTGCGCGGGTGGCGGAATAGGCAGACGCGCTAGCTTGAGGTGCTAGTCCTCGTATTAGAGGGTGGGGGTTCAAGTCCCCCTCCGCGCACAGATGGAAGCCCGGAGCTTGAATAAGTTCCGGGCTTTCGTTTTATCTCGGATTTTTCTTACAACCGTGAAGAAAATCCGGATCAATGCAACGAAGCGATGAAAGAGCGTGCGAATGCATATTGATCTTTGGTTCGATGTGACCTGCCCATGGTCGTACTTGGGTATTCGACACTGGCGACAGGCGCTGTCCTCTTTCGATCATCGTGACGAGGTGGAAATTACGCTCCACGCTTTCTTCCTCGACCCCGAATTGGATAGCGCCCGTGAAGAACCTCGTCGCGTCTATCTGATGAACGAAGGCGAACTCACGTACGAGGAAGCAGTGGCGCTGGACGAGCGACTTGAAAAGCTTGGACGTGCAGAAGGCGTCGTTTTTGACTTCGAGAAACTGATCGTTGCTCCATCCTCATTTGCACACCGCGTGATCAATGCCGCCCGCATCGAAGACTACGATCGTGACACTCTCTATGGTCCCGACTCAATGCAGTTGAAGCTTGCCGAAGCTTTGGGACGCGCCCACTTTGAGATGGCCCTCGATATTTCAAACAGCGACGTTGTGATCGGCTGCGCGCAGGACCTCGGGTTGGACGCTCAGTTCGTCCTCGATGCGCTGACTGATCCGCACACTGCATCCGATGTCTTCTCTGATTTCCAGATCGGTGTACAGATGGGCATCGACCGTGTACCCACCGCCCTGATCGATCGTCAGTTCGTTGTTCAAGATCATCAGACCGTTCCTGCACTTGGCAATATTCTTGCTACAGCATGGGCAAACACGGGGAAGGAAGAAGCATGAGTAAAACACTGCCGCAGACTCTTCAAGGACCGCGCGTCACCTTGGTTCCGATGAACCTTGATTTCGTCGACGCAATTACCGAGGTGCTCCAAGACGCACGCATAAGTGAAACGACGACCGTTCCCCACCCGTATACGAGGGATATGGCGGTTGAGCATCTTTCGCGCTCTGAAGAGTCTTGGAAGAACGGTAACGCTGACTGGGCGATTCTTTCTGCCAAGAATCAAAGGTTCCTTGGTCGCCTGGAGTTTTGGCGTGGGCAGCGTGATCCCAAGTCGGCTGAGGTTGGCTACTTCATCCGCACTGATGCCTGGGGTGAAGGGTTTATGACCGAAGCGCTCGGTCTTGCCGTTGATTTTGCCTTTGATCAGATGGATGTCACCCGCATCGACTGGTACTGCCACGTCGAAAACTGGGGTTCTTGGAAGCCAGCGTGGCGCAACGGTTTTAAGCGCGAGGGGATCCGCAGGCGAGCTGAAGGCCCGGCCCTCTGGCAGGCAAGCCTTCTGATCACGGACACTCGCGAACCGAAGACCCCATGGGATGGCCCCGGTGCCGGACAGGGACCTGCCCTTGATCCTTCACGCCCAGGAAAGCTTGTTGAGCAGTTCCACCGAACCTACTCCATGCCCGTGCGCCTTGGCACCGGTTCCCTGCCAACCATCGACTACGAACGTCTCAACATGCGCATGTCACTGATCCGCGAAGAATTCGCTGAACTGATGGGCGCCGTGTACGGACCTGCTGCACGGAGCCTCGTTGAAGAAGCAACTGAAAAGGCCGTTGACGGTGACGACCACACGCGAGATCTCATCGAAACTGCCGATGCTCTGGCAGACCTCGTCTATGTCATCTACGGAATGGCAATCGAATCGGGTATCGATTTGGACGCGGTTTTAGCTGAAGTTCAGGCATCGAATCTGTCGAAGCTGATGCCCGACGGTTCGGTAAAACTGCGTGAAGACGGCAAAGTCCTCAAGGGACCGAACTTCTTTGTCCCCAACATTGCCCGAGCACTCGGTATCGATCAGGGCTGACGCGCCCGATAGTCTCGCGCGCAAACCCGTATCACGTGCAAGAATTAGACCAGCTCGACGTGAAGGAGAATGAAGTGGCTCGTGTTGTTGTTGTAGGTGGCGGTTACGGTGGCGTGACTGTTGCAAAAGGACTCGATCCTATTGCTGACGTGACGCTCGTTGAACAAAAAGACCAGTTTGTCCACCACGCAGCTGCACTGCGCGCAGCCGTAGACGACGTGTGGCAGGAAGCAATCTTCATGCCCTATTCGAACTTGCTGACACGAGGTGAATTCATTCACGGCACTGTTTCTCAGATTGTCGGTAACACCGTCCATATTTTCGGTCGCGAACCCATCGAAGCGGACTACGTTGTTCTTGCAACCGGCGCAACATATCCCTTCCCAGCAAAGTACTCGTCAGCGAAGTCCGTTGTTGCAAAGGCTCGTTTGAACCAACTGCACGAAAACCTTGCTGGCGCGCGCTCCGTCATGCTAGTCGGTGGTGGCACCGTCGGTATCGAATTCGCCGGCGAACTCGCACACGCTTACCCCGACCTTGATATCACGATCGTCGAGAAGGCCGATCAGATCCTTTCTGCCCCCGGCTACTCCGAAGACCTGCGTCAAGAAATTTCCACGCAACTCGCTGAGCTCGGCATTCGCGTGATCACCGGTTCTGAACTTGCTTTCTTGCCTCCGCACAACGTTGGCGAACTCGGTCACTTCCATGTGTCGACCTGCAAAGGTGAAGAAATTGAAGGCGATATCTGGTTCCAGTGCTACGGCTCTCGTGCGAACAGCGGCTACCTCGCAGGTACCGATTACGAGCCTATGTTGCGCCCGAACGGCACAATCCGTGTTGGTAAGACCCTGCAGGTTGAGGGCCATGCCCACACCTACGCCGTTGGCGATCTGACGGACGTCCCCGAGTCAAAGCGTGCTGATGCTGCTCGCCAGCAAGCCCGCGTTGTCATCGCGAATATTTCGTCTCAAATCGCTGGCGAGACGCCCGAAGCAATCTACGAGCCTACGAAGGAATGGGTGATCCTCCCGCTGGGGCCGGATATGGGTGCATCGCAGCTGGTTGACTCTGAAGGTGTGTCCCGCATTGTCGGTGCTGATCAGACAACAGAAATCAAGGGCGCTGACCTGATGGTTTCTGTTATCCGCTCGCAACTTAATCTTCCGTGAGTCCAGTTCGCATAAGGTCTAGGATCTTCTCATGACTCATGATCCTCGCGTAGCGCTTGACGCACTGATTGCAGCCTTTGAAGCTCATTATGTTGCCTGTTCGCAGGCAACCGATGATGATCCTTCGACGCTTGAAGAAGCAGAGAACACTTTGCGAGATGCGTTCTTCACCTACGACGACGAACTGTTCAGACAGTTCGGTGTCGAGCTTCCCTTCGATCTTCTCGACGATAATTACGACGAAGATGATGATGAGGAAGAGGACGATGATGAATCCTACGATGAGGATTCGGACGATTTGGATGATGATTTCATCGACGTCGACGACTGAGCGATTCTAAGAATTCTTTTGTGGCGCGATATCAGACGCTTGTTTGATATCGCGCGACACTGTCTGCTGAACGTCGCGCTTGAAAGCCCAAACTTGAGGGCTGGGATCCCAAACTTGAGGGCTGGGATCTAAGAAATATGCGTTCTTACGAGTACGCGACTTCGTTGAGCACTTGGCGAATCGGGGCAGGCAGAGGCTCGGTCGAGTCAAGGATGTGGTCAAGCTGTCGTACATTTCGCGGACCGCAGATTGCTGAGGCAATGCCAGGCATATCCCGTACCCATGCAAGAGCAACGTCACCTGGATTGCGATCAAGCCCTTGCGCGGCGCGAACAACTGCTTCAACACGTCCCGCGTATTCGTCGGTCAGGAAAGGAGCGACAGTGGGCAACATATGTTCGGTAGCCCCGCGCGAATCTGGGGGAGTGGAATGGCGGTATTTTCCAGTTAATACCCCACCTGCAAGTGGAGACCGAGCAAATACACCCAATCCTTCGTCGGCCAGATGTGAACGCAAGCTATGGGTAGCCGGAGCAGTTAACAGGCTGACGGGGAGCTGTGCTACCGCTGGCTGAACAAGCCCGTGTTCACCAAGGCGGGTAAGGGCGCAGGCTGTTGTCCACGTATCCCAGCCAGAAAGACCAACATAGTGAGCTCGCCCTGAACGGGACGCTGCTTCAAGCACACCCAGCGTTTCTTCGAGTGGGACACTGGGGTCGGGCTCCGCCATCCACACGTCCACATAGTCGGTATCTAAACGAGCAAGAGCATCGTCTAGGCTGCGCAACATATCACCACGCCCAGCCGAGGAAACCCAACGACCTGAGTGGTCGCGACGGGTGGCACCCCTCCAAGCAATCGTCAGGCGGTGGCGTCCGACTCGGTTCATCGCTGCTCCAAGAACGTCGGTGGCCATTCCTTCGCCGTTCATCGGCGAACATTCAACAAGCGTTCCACCCGCATCGACAAAGTGAGAAAGCATGTCCCATGCTTCTTCACCATCGGTGTCGCGTCCCCACGTGAGTGTGCCCAAGCCAAGTGACGAAACCCTCAGACCACTGCGACCGCACTGACGAATTTCCATAGCCTCTAGCCTAGCCGTGTCAGGTTGCACAGGTTTCGTGGCACACCGTTTCGTCAATACCTGCCAATAGCCCGTAGAGTTTCGACTATGACTTGGTTCGATGCGATTTTTCTTGGCCTCGTGCAGGGACTTACTGAGTTCCTGCCGATTTCGTCTTCGGCTCACCTCAGGATTCTTGGGGAATTGGTCGGCAATGCTGACCCGGGCGCGGCTTTTACTGCCATCACCCAGATCGGTACTGAAACCGCAGTCCTCATCGTGTTCTGGAAAGACATTGTCCGGATCTTGTCTTCGTGGTGGAAGTCGCTTCCTATTCGTCCGCGTGAAAAGCGTCTGAGCTCAAGCAATCCCGACGTCCGCATGGGCTGGATGATCATCGTTGGCTCGCTCCCGATCGGGATCCTTGGTCTTCTATTGGAAGACTGGATTGACGTTTCCTTCCGTAACCTGTGGATTACAGTCGTCATGCTTGCCCTTTTCGGCGTTCTTCTGGGTATTGCTGACCGCTATGCTCCTCAGAAACTCACCCTTGACCATATGTCCTGGCGTGACGCGCTCCTCTATGGCCTTGCCCAAGCAATGGCCTTGATCCCCGGCGTCAGCCGCTCGGGTGGAACGATCACGATGGGACGCGCATTAGGGTACACTCGCGAGGCGGCAGCCCGCTATTCCTTCCTTCTTGCCATGCCAGCAGTTTTCGCATCCGGCCTGTACAAGGTGTACAAGGTCTTCTCCGGCGGAGATCACGTTGATGTTGCCCCAACCATCGTCGCCA
Organism: Actinotignum sp. usb-actsch-rep-73; assembly: GCF_059082735.1. NCBI lineage: Bacteria > Bacillati > Actinomycetota > Actinomycetes > Actinomycetales > Actinomycetaceae > Actinotignum > Actinotignum sp. usb-actsch-rep-73. Next base: position 20,261 of record NZ_JBHNPV010000085.1, read on the forward strand.
CACTGATCGCGTTCGTTGTGGCATGGGCAGTCATCATCTGGTTCCTCAAGCTGGTTTCAACGAAGTCATACAAGCCGTTCGTGTGGTACCGAATTGGCTTGGCTATTGTTGTTGCAATTCTGCTGGTGACCGGAGTACTCAGCGCAGCGTCAACTGCGGTGATGTAGCTGATCGCCCCAGTTCTTTCGCCCAGTAGGGGTCTACGCGGGTTCCTGCATTGAAGCAGGGACCCGCGTTTGCAGCAGGCGCTTAATGCCGTCTGCTGGCGCATCGGGAAGCACCCCGTCAAAGAGAGGACAGTGGGCGCGCACACCGCACCAGTTGCATAGGGGATTTTTTCGAGGAGCGAATTCCCCACGCTTCGCATCACGCTCAATCCGATCCCAAATACCTGACACTTCGTCTTCGAAGCGTTCAATGTCATCGACCGTCGGATCAAATGTCAGGGTCTGACCCGCTTTGATGTAGACCAACTGGGTGCGCAACGGCATCCGATCGGTGAGTTTCAACAGCAGGGCGTAGAAGCGCATCTGGAACAGGGCCTCGTCTGGGAAACGGGGCGAAGGCGCCTTACCCGTTTTATAGTCGACCACACGCAATTCCCCAGAAGGGTTACGGTCAATGCGATCGATGATGCCACGCAGACGCACGCCGTCGTGAGTGTAAGCGTCCACGCGCTTCTCGCGCGCAGCTGGTTCTAGGCGCTGCGGATTTTCGAGCGTGAAATAACCGCGCACAAGATCACGGCTCTTGTCGATCCATTGATCGAGCGCGGCCTCGTCGTCGAACATCGCAACAACATCATCTGAAGACTCTCTTGTTGCAACCCACTCTTGGTCGAAGAGTCCCATTGCCGTCTCTTCATTTCGGTCCGCTTGAGCTACATCGAAAAGCTTCTCCAATACCGAATGGACCAGCGTGCCGGCAACGGTTGCAGGCGTGGGAGGTTCTTTGATGCGATCGACCACATGCAGGCGGTACTGCAACGGGCATTTCAAGTATTCCTTGGCTCGCGAAGGTGAGAGAGCGGGGTCGAAAGAACCTGAAATACGTGGGTTCGACTCGGTAGTGGCAGTCATAGGACAACGGTAACGTGAAACGCGTTCACCAGCAGATCTCACAGTGGGAGCTGTGGATAGCCGCGATAGACTTTCTGGGATGAATACACAGCCAGATACAACCGATAACTACGCGCCGCTTGGTCAGCAGAATCGGCGTGGTCTCTTGGAAGAAGGCGATCGCGTTCAGGTTCGCGATCCAAAGGGGCGATTCCACCAAGTGATTTTGACGCACGGCGGAAAGTTTCAGTCGAACCGTGGCGAGTTCTTCCATGATGACCTCATCGGCAAACCCGATGGGCAGGTCATTACGACTGAAGAAGGTCGCCAGTTCCAGATTATGCGCCCGTTGATGGTCGACTACGTGATGTCGATGCCACGAGGTGCAGCGGTTGTGTATCCCAAGGATGCCGGTGTCATTACGCACATGGGCGATATTTTCCCCGGCGCAGTTGTCGTTGAAGCTGGTGCGGGGTCTGGCGCCTTGTCGATGGCGTTGTTGAACGCGGTTGGTCCGACTGGGCGTCTGATCTCAGTTGAGCGTCGCGAAGAGTTTGCCGATATAGCACGAGGAAATGTCGAACTCTGGTTTGGTGCGCCACATCCTGCGTGGGATTTGCGCGTCGGCGACTTAGCTACCGAATTGGAAGCGATGGACCAGGCCAGTGTTGACCGCGTAGTCCTGGACATGCTGGCGCCTTGGGAAAACATTGATGCTGTTTCACACGCTCTGATCCCCGGTGGCGTGCTGGTCTGCTATGTCGCGACGGTTACGCAGCTGTCGCGTCTTATTGAAGACTTGCGTGCAAGCGAGAACTTCACGGATCCGATCACCTGGGAAGACATGCGTCGTGAATGGCACGTTGATGGTTTGGCTGTCCGTCCCGAGCACCGCATGGTTGCTCACACTGGTTTCCTGTTGGTTACGCGCCGTCTTGCTCCGGGAATTAACCCACAAGAAAGGTCGGTTCGTCCCGCGAAGTCGTCTGAAGGTCTGGGTGGCCAGTGGGATGATGTTGATGAGTGGAATGAACAAAACGTTGGCCTTCGAACGGCATCTGAAAAGAAGTTACGCAAGGTTCGTCGTGATGTGACGCGTCAGGCTGACCAGTGGGTTGAGGGAAGGATCAGCACTGATGAGTGATGACTTCTACGCAACTCGCATCGAAGAGATGCAACGCCTTGTTGTCTCTCTGGAAGCGAAGAATGAGCGCCTTGCCCAGGCGCTGTCCCAGGTTCGCGGACAGTTGGTGAAGGTGCAGTCTCAGCTCCTTGAAGTGAATCGTCCGCCACTAACGATGGCCGTGTTTGTATCCGCGGATGTGCCTTCGCGTCAGATTGAAGCGATCGTGAACGGTCGTCGTATGCGCCTCGCTGTTGCACCTGACCTTGATCTTTACTCGCTGTCGTATGGTCAGTGGGTGCGCGTCGACGACAAGATGGTCGTCGTTGCCGCTGATGGATTTTCGAGGTCCGGTTCAATTGCCTCGATTCTTGAGTTGGTGGGTGATGACCGCGTGCTGGTTGCAGGCGAAGCTGGCCAGGAGCATCTGCTGATGTTGGCAGGCCCTCTACGTCACGGCAATCTGCGTCTCGGCGACGCATTGATGGTGGATCTACGTAGCGGAATCGCGTTGGAAAAGATTGTGCGATCCGATGTCGAGCAGCTTCTCGCCCCCGAAACTCCCGATACGACATACGACGATATCGGCGGTTTGGATGCGCAGATTCGTCAGGTCCGCGACGCAATTGAGCTTCCTTTTAGTCATCCCGAGCTCTACCGCGAGTATGGTTTGCGTCCGCCCAAGGGCATCCTGCTCTACGGTCCACCCGGATCAGGTAAGACGCTTATTGCAAAGGCAGTCGCAAATTCCCTGTCGGGTCGGACAAGTGGTGTGAAAACCTACTTCTTGTCAATCAAGGGGCCGGAGCTTCTGAACAAGTTTGTTGGTGAAACTGAGCGACACATTCGCGCGATCTTCGCGCGAGCACGTTCACTTGCTGCTGGCAATATCCCTGTCGTCATTTTCTTTGACGAAATGGAAGCCCTGTTCAGGACGCGTGGAACCGGGATCTCATCGGACGTAGAAACGATGATCGTTCCCCAGCTTCTTGCGGAAATGGACGGTGTCGAGACCCTGGATAACGTCATCATCATCGGCGCCTCGAACCGTGCTGACATGATCGATCCTGCCGTCCTTCGCCCCGGCCGACTGGATGTGCGCATTCGCGTGGATCGGCCCGATCGCACAGGTGCCCGCGACATCTTCTTGAAACACTTGAACACTGACGTGCCACTTCGTGATGATGAAATCGGCGTCGGCATGACCCTCGGCCAGGCACTCGGAAACATGGTCGATCAGGCACTTGACGTCTTGTTTCGCGAAGATGAAACGACTGCGCTCTTTGATGTCGTGCTGGCATCTGGACGCACGAAGCGCATTCACCTTGGGGATATCGTCTCTGGTGCCATGATCGCCGGAATCGTTGAGCGCGCAAAGAAACATGCGATCAAAGAATCGCTCACAGGCGGGGGATATGGCCTGTCGGCGAAGCACCTGCTTGCCGGTGTTAAAGAAGAAATGGGCGAGTCTATTGAACTCGCAGTCTCTTCGTCTCCCGACGACTGGGCCCGCACCATTGGCCTGCGTGAAGAAATCGCATCAATCGTTGCCTTGGAGGCCTGAGATGACCCACGTGATTGGAACCGAAACCGAGTACGGCGTCTATCGCCCAGGTGATGCATGGGCGAACCCCATTGCACTTTCGTCGCAGGCGGTTCGTCTCTACGCTGAGATTTCTCGCGATGGGACGCCGGCACAGGGCGCTGCACCCGTTCGCTGGGACTATCGGGCTGAGGACCCGCTCAACGATATGCGCGGTATCCGCTTGTCACGTGCGGCCGCCGACCCCTCGTTGCTGACGGACGATCCATATCACTTGGCGCCGTCGGGTGGCAGTGAGCAGATTGAACGCCCAACTCCAGAAGAAATGGCTTTGCCTGCACAGACCACCGCGGTTTTGACGAATGGTGCACGCCTGTATGTCGACCACGCTCATCCGGAGTATTCCGCTCCAGAAGCGTTGGGTGCCCTTGAAGCCACGCTCTATGATCGTGCCGGCGAGGTGATCGCACGCCGGATTATTGAAGAATCGCTCAAGAGCGAAGACGGTCCTATCGTCCTAGTGAAGAACAATACGGACGGTAAAGGCGCCGCCTACGGAACTCACGAGAACTACCAGATCCCCCGCAGTGTTGACTTCGACGATGTGGTTCGTGGACTGACTCCGTTTTTTGTTTCTCGACCGGTCATGTGCGGTGCTGGACGCGTGGGTCTGGGACAGAAATCTCAAGTTCCAGGGTTCCAGATCTCTCAGCGAGCTGACTTCGTCGAAAACGAAGTGGGCTTGGAAACCACCTTTAATCGCCCGATCATTAATACGCGCGACGAACCGCACGCGAATCCGGCACACTACCGGCGTCTGCACGTCATCGGTGGTGACGGCAATATGTTCGATGTGTCAATCTTGCTGAAGCTTGGCGCGACATCGCTGGTGTTGTGGGCAATCGAGCAGGGGATTGGGCTGGAGTGGGAAGCCCTCGCGCTCGATGACGCCGTGCAGGAAACATGGAACCTCAGCCACCACCCGAATCTTGATTACAAGATGAACACGGCCGGTGGACGCGCATACACGGGACCTGAATTGCTTCAGGTGTATGTGGACCTCATTCTTGCAACCTTTGACCGAATGGGTATCAGCCCCGAAGGTGAAGACCAAGCGATTCTGACCCTCTGGCAGGACGTCCTTGATCGTATGCGCGCTGACATGTTCTCTGTTTCCACTGAAGTTGAATGGATTGGCAAGTATCAGCTGTTGGGTCGTCAAAAGGATCGTCTGGGAGTTGAGTGGAACGACCCCCGTTTGACGGCGATGGACTTGCAGTGGGCCGATCTTCGCCCGGAGCACTCGCTTGCTTTGAAGCTGGGTAAAGCCGGACGCATCAAGAGACTCTTTAGCGACCAACAGGTTGAGGATGCAGCCTCTCAAGCCCCGACAACGACCCGCGCGTTTGCCCGCGGTCAGGCTGTGGCGTCACGACCAGACTTGGTGAAAGCCTCGTGGACGTCCCTCGTCATTGATCCGGGACAGGGGAATCTTGTCCGCTATCCGATTCCGGATACTGCGCAAACACGTAGCCCCGTGGAATGATCCTCACCAGTGGAATAATTTCACATAGTAAAGCAACACAGGTTTAGGAGAAACGAATGGATATCCGTCAACTGTTCGCTCCTTCGGGGGACAACGACGATTTCGGCGATACCGAGGCCGCTGGCCAGGTTCACGCACAGACTCAGTCGATTGACGATCTGCTCGACGAAATCGACTCCGTGCTTGAAACGAATGCAGAAGCGTTCGTTCAGGGCTTCGTCCAGAAGGGTGGCCAGTGAAGTGAGGCGTCGCGTAGTCGGCATCGAAACTGAATATGGCCTGATGAGCGCCGCACCGCCCGGGGTTCTGGCAATGGACGCCGACATGGCTGCACGCAAGCTCTTTGAACCGTTGCTCCATCGGGGACGATCATCGAATCTCTTCTTACGCAACGGTGGCAGGCTCTACCTTGATGTTGGCTCGCACCCCGAATATGCGACCGCTGAATGCGATCGCCTAGAAGACCTGTTGAACCAGGATCGTGCAGGCTCACTGATGCTCGCGATGCTGGCAGCAGATGCTGATCGCTCGCTTGAAAAAGAGGGGAGCGCTGAGCGCCTCCACCTGTTCCGCAACAACGTCGACTCGCAAGGAAACTCGTGCGGTTGCCACGAAAACTACCTCCTGCACCGTCGTCGTGATTTCCGTCAGGTCGCAGATGCCCTGGTTTCATTCTTTATCACTCGCCAGATTCTGGTGGGCAACGGTCTGATTCGACGTAATGCCTCCGGTGCAACACTCGCTTTCTCCCAGCGCGCTGAGCAGATGTGGGATGCCGTTTCATCCGCAACAACGCGTTCACGCCCGATCATCAACACCCGTGACGAACCGCTAGCAGATTCCGGTTCGTACCGTCGCATGCACGTGATCGTAGGCGATACGAACGTTGCTGAGCCAACGACTGCGCTCAAGGTGGGGGCCACCGAGTTTCTCCTTCAAGCAGTTGAAGACGGCTTGCATATCGAAGACCTGACGATGGCTGACCCCATGCGGTCCATCCGCGAGATTTCCATTGATTTGACCGGTCGAACTGAAGTCGAGCTTGCCGATGGTCGTCGCTGGACTCCCGTCCAAATCCAGCGTGAGATTCGCGAACGTATCTTGGGCACAATCGATGCTGCAGAGCTTGACGATACACATCGCTATGTTCTTGATCTCTGGGAACGGGGTTTGAACGCGATCGAATCCGGCGATTGGTCTCCGGTCGACACCGAACTCGATATCGCTATCAAAGCTAAGCTCTTCTCATCCTACGTTTCAAAGGCAGGGACGAACCTTGCCGATCCGCGTGTGGCTCGTTTGGATTTGAGCTACCACGATATTACCGGCAGCTCCCTGCTTGACCGTATGGAGGCGTCTGGCCTCGTGAAACGACTAACGAAGCGCGAAAGTGTGCAGGCGGCCGTGAATACTCCGCCTGCGACCACCCGCGCTCATCTACGAGGCCGCATCATCGGCGCTGCCGAAGATGCGCGCGTTGACCTGAGTGCTGACTGGGTTCACGTGCGCGTTGACGACTTATCGTCTTCCCCGCTTTCACTGCAGGATCCTCTGGCCAATGAAGATCCACGCGTGGATGAGCTCATTGGAAAGATCGCTTCCTGCTCACCGGTGCTTCCCGCATGAGCATGATTGATCTTTTCACACCCTCGCATAGGCATGGTCTGCGCAATCTGACCATTGCGTTGCTTGCCACCGTCGTGGTTGCTGGCGCCGCAATCATCGCCGTAGTGCACGCGACCCACAACGGCTCGGGCTCATCGAAGGTGCAGGGCATCAGAGGCCCCCTTGACTCCGTGTCAGTCTCGGGTCGTATTGGCGCGATCCCTGTTGTGACCATGGGACAGCCAGTGACGGTGAATGCCGCAAAAGCCAAGGTTCTTGAGATCGGAACTGGGCGGCAAATCACGAAGGATTCACCGATTCTGCTGGCTATCACCTCGTTCGACGGTAAAACAGGCGAGAATCTGTCTGCGGATGGGCGACCCGACCTCGTTGTCGGATCCGCAGACCAAGCAACCTTGAACGATGCTCTTCTTGACATTGTCGTTGGACTTCACGAAGGATCACGAGTCCTTGTCGCCCATCCGTTGGCTTCGTCTCAGAGCAAGTTAGCGAAGCCGACAGATCAGGACACTGAGCTTTTCGTGATTGATATTTTGTATTCGATCGCGAACGGTAGTGAAGACACCGGTGAATCTTCCGGGGTCCTGTCTGTGACAATGACCGACGAAGGTCCTGTTATCGAACATGGAAGCGACGTGCCCACGGACGTGACAACCCAGATTCTGATCAAAGGTGAAGGACAGCAGGTCACATCGAACGATCAGATTGTGGTTCAGTACGCCGCAGTGGGATGGAACGACGGCGTTGTTCGAGCATCGACATGGCGGACGGGCAAGCCAGAGGTCGTCTCAATGCTCACCGCGATGACCGGCTTGAAGCAGACTCTTGTTGATCAACGAGTGGGATCGCGACTGGCGATTTCTATTCCGCCCGATCTGGCGAACGGTGACGACACTGTGTGCATCGTCATCGATATTCTGGGCACTGAACCAGCATCCGATAATGCGTCTCAGTCGGGTGCTTCAGCCGAGCAGACGGGCGTAGCTCCGTCAGATTAACCTGAGTCTTCTTCCAACGCCCACAGCACCGCCGAAGAGTATGCGGAGCGAAATACAGTCCGAACCGCTAACGTAAGTGACAGCCAGTCAGCCAGTAGTTCGCCCACACATGCTGTGCATGCACAAGGCAGGACTGCCCTCAGGTAGTGAAGAGACCTCGACGAAGAAGGATAAACATGAGTGTCGCACTGAGAATTATCCCCTGCCTTGATGTGAATGCTGGGCGCGTCGTGAAGGGCGTGAATTTCCAGAATCTGCGCGATGCTGGGGACCCTGTTGAGTTGGCTAAGCGCTACGGGGCTGAAGGGGCTGACGAAATAACTTTCCTTGATGTGAGTGCATCGACTGAGAACCGTGGCACGATGCTTGATGTCGTGTCGGCCACGGCGGAACAGGTGTTCGTTCCTTTGACCGTTGGCGGTGGAGTTCGGACTGGCGAAGACGTGGCGACCCTACTCAAAGCGGGCGCTGACAAAGTTGGAATGAACACCGCTGCGATCGGCAACCCTGACGTGATTTCCGAGGTTGCGGATCGTTTCGGTAATCAGGTTCTGGTTCTGTCTGTTGATGCTCGGCGTTGCCCTCCCGGCGTTGAAACACCTTCGGGCTTTGAAGTGACCACTCACGGTGGAAAGCACTCGACCGGTATTGATGCGTTCGAATGGGCGATGGATGCCGAGCGCCGTGGTGTGGGTGAAATTCTGCTGAACTCAATGGATGCAGATGGGGTGAAGCAGGGCTTCGATATCGAACTACTGAATCTTGTGAAAGAACGCGTGCACGTGCCGATTATTGCTTCGGGTGGCGCCGGAACGGTTGAGCATTTCGTTGAGGCTGCTCGCGCGGGAAGCGACGCGATTTTGGCGGCGTCCGTGTTCCACTTCGGTGAAGTAGCGATTCGCGACGTGAAAACGGCCGTGGATCAGGCCGGTTTCCCTGTTCGCATGTGATACGCCACGGCCTTGCACGGTCACGTGTGAAAGACTGGAGCCATGCTCAGATGGCTTACCGCAGGTGAATCACACGGTCCGGCTTTGATCGCTGTCATTGATGGTGTTCCAGCCGGTCTTCGTATCGAATCCGACGATTTTGTGCGGGCTCTAGCCCGTCGTCGTCTTGGCTATGGGCGTGGGGCACGCCAGTCTTTTGAGAAGGACGTCGTGCGTATCGTCGGCGGTGTCCGTCATGGTATGTCGACGGGTGCTCCGATTGCGATTGAGATTGCGAACTCAGAATGGCCCAAATGGGAAGTTGTGATGAGCTCCGATCCAGTTGCCCCAGATCTTCTGCTGATTGATGCCGGTACTGGCGACGAACGTGAAATTGCGCGGAACAAGAAGCTGACCCGCCCGCGTCCAGGTCATGCGGATCTTCCGGGAATGCTGTCGTACGGTTGTGATGATGCCAGACCAATTCTGGAGCGTGCGAGCGCGCGTGAGACCGCAGCTCGTGTGGCGCTCGGTTGCGTTGCCGAGGCGATTTTGGACCAGGTGGCCGGTATTCGTCTGGTCAGCCATGTTGTGCAGGTGGGAACGCAGATCGCAACTGATCCTCATCTTCCGACTCCGGATGATGAGGGTGCTCTGAACGAATCTCGCATGCGTACCCTTGATACCGAGCTTGACCAGCGTTTCGTTGATGTCGTCGACGAAACAAAGAGAGCCGGGGACACCGTCGGCGGTGTCGTCGAAGTGATTGCGTGGAACGTGCCCATTGGTTTGGGAACACACGTGAATGCCCAGCGTCGTTTGGATACGAAGGTTGCGGCTGCGCTGATGTCGATCCAGTCTGTCAAAGGTGTGGAGATCGGTGATGGTTTTGCTCAGGCGGCGTTGCGGGGCAGTGTTGCTCACGATGAGATCGTGAAGGGCGACGACGGGCATCTGCGTCGTACGTCAAATCGTGCCGGTGGTATCGAAGGTGGCACCTCGAATGGTCAGCCGATTGTTGCTCGTGCTGCGTTCAAGCCGATTTCTACGGTTCCGCGTGCTCTTCGTAGCGTGGATCTTGCGACGGGTGAAGAATCCGTCGGCTTGCATCAGCGTTCTGATACCTGTCAGGTTGTTCCCGGTGCTGTCATTGCGCAAGCTGAGCTCGCGCTTGTGCTGGCCGATGTTCTCGATGGTCACGCCGGAGGAATGTCGGTAGAGGAAATGCGTCGCAATCTTGGCGCATATATCGCGTCAATTCAGGAGCGCGCATGAGTGTCTCTTCACCTTCATCGATTCGACTGCATCTTCCGCTTGTTTTTGTTGGATTGCCCGGTGCGGGTAAGTCGAAGGTTGGGCGCCTTGTTGCCGCCCAGCTTGGGGTTTCCCACGTGGATACTGATGACCTCATCGAAAAGAGCGCGGGTAAGTCGATTTCGCAGATTTTTATGGACGAGGCTGAGCAGGGTTTTCGTCAGCGTGAGATTCGCGCGGTGCATCAGGCTGTGCAGATGGGCGGGGTGATCTCGTTAGGCGGTGGTGCTGTGACATCTGAAGAGGTTCGCGATGTCCTGCGTGATGTTTGTGTCGTCCATATTCATGTAGAACATGATGAGTTAGTGCGTCGGGTGACGAAGAAGGCTCACCGCCCTTTGCTTCGTGAAGATCCTGATGGGATGCTCCGCCAACTGCGTCGCGAACGTTTGCCACTCTATGAGGCAGTAGAGACGATTCGGCTTGAGTCTGACGATGGGCCTGCTTCAGAGGTTGCCGATCGCGTGGTGGATTTGGTGGATCTTGGATGGAAACGGATTCACGTTGGGGGAGATGCTCCCTACGACGTGTGTGTTGGTCACTCGATTCCAGTCAGCGCGATTGCAGGAGCGTTGCGATCTGATGCTTCGAAGGTATTGATTGTCCACGCCCAGCCTCTTGAGACCAAAGCACGCGAGATTGCAAACGGTCTTGAAACGATGGGCTTTGAGGTGGGTATCGCTACGCACCCCGATGGTGAGGCGGGCAAGAGCCTCGACGTCGTTGCACGTCTCTGGGATGAAGCTGGGCGCATGAAGCTCGGCCGAGCAGATGCAGTGATTGCCATTGGTGGCGGTGCAACAACTGATATGGCGGGGTTTGTTGCAGCAACGTGGCTACGTGGGATCGGTTTGATCAACATTCCGACGACCTTGCTGGCCATGGTGGATGCTGCAGTCGGTGGGAAGACGGGTATCAACTCATCAGCGGGCAAGAATCTGATTGGCTGCTTCCACCCGCCGTTGCGCGTGATCGTGGACCTCGATTATCTGTCCTCGTTGCCGGAAAAAGACTTCGTAGCCGGTCTCGGCGAAGTTGTGAAATGTGGATTCATTCGCGATACGGAAATTCTTCGCATTATCGAAGGAACCGACACGAACCTCCTGAGCGATTCGCGCTCCAACCAGATTCGGGAGCTGATCGAACGCGCTATCGTAGTGAAAGCGGATGTTGTTTCAGCTGACCTGAAAGAATCGGGATTGCGCGAAATCCTCAACTATGGGCACACGCTGGCTCATGCGATTGAAAAGTGCGAGAACTTTTCGTGGCGTCATGGTGAAGCGGTCAGCGTCGGATGCGTGTTTGCCGCACACCTCGGCGTTGTTCGTGGGCTTCTGACAGATGCCGACGTTGAACGTCATGTCAATGCATTCTCGCGAGTTGGCTTGCCGGTTACCTATTCCGGTACGTCCTTCGATGAATTGCTGGACGTCATGCTCTCAGATAAAAAGGTGCGTGCGGGTCAGCTCCGTTTCGTTTTGCTTGATGGCATTGGAAATGCGGCGACCTATCGGATATTGCCTGATGAAGCGAGGCAGGTAGCTACGCGATTGGGGATCGCATGACAATCGAGTTTGTTGATACTTCTGTGGCGGGCACTGTCCGTGATAGAGAATCATCTGGGGTTCCCGGCCTCGTCCTTGTGGGAGTTTCCGGCGCGGGAAAGACAGCGGTTGGCCGCGCCATTGCTTCGCTGACTGGAATGCGCCTGGTTGAAACTGACGACCTTGTTGAACACCAGAGTGGCAAAAGTGTTGCGCAACTGATCATTGCAGGCACAGGCGATGTGGAGCAGGTACGACAAGAATGTGCGCTTCGGGCGCTCGGTAGTGCAGGTGCAATCGTCACGGTTGGTGCCTCGCAAATTGAGAACGAGGCCGTGGCTAGGCGGCTTCAACGCCTCAACGATCAGGGAGCCGCAATCGTTGAGCTCTATGCCGACGTGAGCGAAGTGGCTCGACGCGAAGGACTGAATAAACCGCGTTCGGTTGGCCTGGGTGCACCACGTGCAATGCTCAGACTGATGATTGCAAACCTGCATGAAAAATACTCAGAGATCGCTAATGTGTTAGTTGATACACGCGGTAAAACCGTCGATGAGGTTAGTAGAACCGTTATCGAACAGTGTAAAATCGCGTTGATTCTTTGAAAAACCAAAGTGAGGTATATCTGTGGCAACGACGAATGATCTGAAGAACGGCACAGTCATGGTCATCGACGGCCAGCTGTGGCAGGTCGTTGAATTCCAGCACGTCAAGCCGGGTAAGGGCCCCGCATTCGTGCGCACCAAGATCAAGAACGTGATGAGTGGCAAGATCGTCGACAAGACCTTCAACGCTGGTCTCAAGATCGAAACCGCAACTGTTGACCGTCGCGATATGACGTACCTGTACCAGGACGGCACCGACTATGTTTTCATGGACGAAAAGACCTACGAGCAGATCAACGTTCCCGAAGAGATCGTCGGCGATGCCCGTAACTTCATGATCGACAACCAGTCCGTCATCGTTTCCCAGCACGATGGCACTGTCCTGTTCGTTGAGCTCCCGGCTACTGTTGTCCTGACCATCACGCACACTGAACCCGGTCTGCAGGGCGACCGTTCCTCGGCAGGTACCAAGCCCGCAACGCTTGAAACCGGCTACGAGATCCAGGTCCCGCTCTACATGGAAGAAGGCACTCGCATCAAGGTTGACACCCGCGATGGTTCCTTCTCGGGACGTGTCAACGACTGATGTCCAAGGCATTTCGTTTCACTTCACGAACGAAAGCTCGCAAGCGCGCTGCTGACGTCGTTTTTGAAGCAGATCAGCGAGGCATGGGGCGTAACCCCGATGTCTTGCGCGATCTTTTGCGTCAGCGCAAAGTGATCACGGCAGCAGAAACCCCGCTTCCGGAATACTCGATTCAAGCAATCGAAGGTGTCGCTGATAACCTGCGTCGCATCGATGATTTGATCGAAAAACACGCGAACGTAGCGGGCCTTGATCGAATCGCCGGTGTTGACCTGGCGGTTATGCGCGTTGGCGTTTGGGAAATGCTGGACAACGACGATGTTGCGAACATCATCGCGATCGATGAAGCAATTGCAATTGTGAAGTCGATTTCTGGTGACGGGGCTCCGCAGTTCGTCAATGCTGTCCTTGACGCTATTCGACGTGAACTCGAGGCATCCCCGTGGTCGCGTCGCAGTTGTGACAATGACGCTGACGTGTCGGCTCCCGGTGATGATGCGCCCAGCCTGGCAGGCTCAGATGAGGATACCTCCCCTAAGACGCATGATTTGAGTGTCGATGAGCTTGAAGAGCTTGACGAGTTGCTCGACGAATACTGAGCAGGTTGGCTTGTAGTGGCGGATTGTAGCGAAAGCTATGGTCCGCCACTTGCTTTCTGTGCTTATTAACCTTGATGAAAAGTGTTAATGTGACAGTGATATTTGTTGAGTGTTAACGACTGTCAAAGATGAGGAGTCGTCGCTATGCCCATGAAGGGGATTAACCGACTGACACTGCGTGAGCAGGTGTGGACGACGTTGCGCGCAGAGATCCTTGAGGGCAACTTGCCAGCTGGTTCGCGTCTGGGTGAGGTCGATCTTGCCGAACAACTGAACGTGAGTCGGGGCACCGTTCGCGAGGCACTGCGTAAGCTCCAGCAGTCTGGTCTTGTCGAAGGTGAAGACCGCATTGGTTTGCGCGTCGCTCAATTTACTCCCAAGCAACTTCGTGAGCTCTTTGCTGTACGCGCAGCTCTAGAGGGACTGGCGGCATCGACGATCGTGACCCAGGGGAGAGGCAGCGAAGTCGCCGATCTCCTTGAAAAGAATCTCCCTGCAGGGGCGGATGGCAAGAGTGCCGTGGAAGTTCTGGATGAAGACCTTGGTTTCCATCAGATTTTGTGTCACGAATCCGGCAATGAAGTGCTGTTGGAGATGTGGAACGACTTGCAGGATCGGATGCGCGTTGCAATCATGTCCGACGCATCTGCACAACGCGCTGAGCTGATGAGCGGTGTTTATCATCAACCGATTGTTGATGCCCTTCGCGCTGGAGATCCCGAAACGGCACGCGAGACTCTGAATGAGCACATGCGCTATGCGGGTGAGGTTTGGGCAGTGAACAGGGAAAAACAAGCGTCTCGAGTCGACGAAGACTAGTTCAATCGCATTCTTTTTAAGGGCGACACTCTCCTGAAAAATGGGGAGTGTCGCCCTTTGCTTTGAAGCTATCAACCTTTTAGATTGCCACGTCAAACTGATTGACAGTAGATAGTTGACGGTCTACTGTTAACAATACGTCAGCAATGGTGCTGACAATCACAAAGAGGTGGAGAAATCATGAGCTACGGCACAGGTGTTGGGCAGCGTACCGCTGTCGTTACCGGAACATCATCACTTAAGGGCATCGGTTACCAGACCGCACTTCGCTTTGCGAAGGAAGGCTGGGGCGTCGCAATGCTTGACATCAACGAACAAGGCGCAAAGGCTGTTGCCGAAGCAGTAAAGGCTGCTGTTCCTGAAGCTGTCGTGCAAGCATTCACGGTGAACGTTGCGGACCCCGAGTCAGTTGCCAGAGTGAAGGACGCCATCGTTGCATCTGATCTTCCCCCTGTCGGTGCTCTTGCGAACATCGCTGGTATTCCTTCGCCTGTGGGCTTCCTCGAACTTGACCTGGCAACCTGGAACAAGGTGCTTGCGGTCAACCTCACCGGTTCATTTCTGTTGGCACAGGCACTGGTTCCGCTGATGATCGAGAACGGCTACGGACGTGTGGTTAACACATCGTCGGTGACCGCTCAGCACGGTGGTGGCGTGTTCTCGAAGACCTCGTACGCAGCAGCAAAGGCCGGGGTTCTCGGTCTGACTCGTGGCATGGCACGCGAACTCGCCGAGTACGGTATCACCGTGAACGCTGTTGCCCCAGGCGTAGTGAACACTGAAATTCGCGTCGGTACCGACGAGGCCACCGAAAAGGCTCTGGCAGAAGCAGTTCCACTTGGCCGCCAAGCAGAGCCTTGGGAAATCGCCGCCCTGATTTGCTGGCTGTCCAGTGAAGATTCGGCGTACATCACCGGTTGCACTCACTCCATCAACGGTGGCACGTACATCTGTTGATTCTTTCCCATCTGCACGTCAAAGGAGACGACATATGTTTCAACGACGAAACATGGTGAGTGGCATCGCTGCCACTGTTGCCGTCGCTGCATTACTTGCCGGTTGTGCTGGAGGTTCCGGACCTCGTCACACCGACGCGATCCGTATCATTCTCGGTCACGGTGCAGCTCCCGGTAATCCGCGCTCAAACGCCGCACTTCTTTTCGAACAGCTGGTTGAAGAGAAGTCGAACAACACGATCGATATTCAGATTCTCGGTCAGGAAACCGTGGGCTCGGACTCCGAAATGATGGTCTCGGTTGCCGCCGGCACACTCGATATGACGATCAACTCTCAGGGACCGTTCGCGACCTACGTTCCCGAAGCAGCATTGATTGGTCTTCCCTTCCTGTTCGAGAGCTCCGAGCATGCCTATTCCGTTATCGATGATGAATCGATCGAAGGATACCTGGCTGATCAAGCAGAAGAACACGGCTTTCACCTGCTTGGTTTCTGGGATAACGGCATGCGTGATCTGACGAACTCAAAGCGCGAGATCAACAGCCCCGAGGACGTTGAAGGTCTGAAGATTCGTACACCCGATGACACGATGACGATCTCGATCTTCAATGAACTCAAGGCAAACCCGACACCGATGGCCTTCGGCGAACTCTACCTGGCTCTTCGTACGGGTGCCGTCGACGGACAAGAAAACCCGGTTGTCAACATCAAGAGCTCCAAGCTCGATGAGGTTCAGCCCTACCTAGCAGTCACCGGTCACAAGTATGAAACCAACCCTTTCGTCATGTCGACGACTCGTTGGGAACGACTGACCCCTGAACAGCAACAGATCATTCAGGAAGCCGCTGACGAGGCCCGCGATTCTCAGCGTCAGGAAATGACCACTCAAACTAAGGAAATCTACGCTGAGTTTGAACAGAGCCTGACGGTCACTCACCCGGACAAGACCGCGTTCCGAGACGCAACGAAGCCTGTTTACGTCCAGTGGCAGGCAAAGTTCCCGGAGTTCTACACCACGATCACCGAAGCTGCTGACGCTCATCGTTCGCAGTACGCAGAAGGAGGGGAGTGATTTTCAATGAGTGAATCCCAAACTCCGAACTCGGTTGAACCCGAGATCAAAACAGTGATTACCGAAGAGGACATAGCAAGGCTTGATACTCAAGCAGTCCTCGACGAGCCACTGGAAGCAACAGATCCCATTAACGCAATCTTCCTGAAGGTTGGTACGTGGGTAGCTGTCGTTCTGACAGTGATCATGCTGGTACTTGTGACTCTGTCGGTCGTCATGCGATACGTCTTCAATTCGTCTATCGAGTTGGCGTCTGAAGGACCAAGCTACTTTCTTCCCTGGTTGATCTGCGCTGGCGCCGTTGTTGCGCAGGCACAGATGGCCCACGTTGGAGTCAACTTCTTCCTTGAGAAGCTCTCCGGCAAAGCCTTCCAGCATGCCTCGGTTTGTATCTGGGTATTCGTTGGCATCCTCATGGCGTACGTAACCTACCTTGGCGCCTACATGGCAGGCCCGATGAGCGCTCAGATTACCCCGATCATGGGCTGGCCCCAGATCGGTAGCTTCTCGGCATTCATCGTCATGACCGCTGCACTTTCAATCCAGGCATTCGTTCGAGCCTGGTTCTTCCATCGTGACGGTGCACTGCGCTCGATCGAGATGCAACCCGAGGCCGGTTCAGTGAAGAAGGAGGCCACCAATGCTTGAGGTTGGTATCGCGATCCTCGTTTTTATCGCCCTACTTTTATGTGGAGTTCCGGTTGCCTTCTCGGTTATTGCAGGCTCCGTTGCAGGCTTGTTCGCCATTGGCTCGCTGCCGATGGAAGCACTGTCGCAACAGTCCTTCGCAGGTGCAACCGACTACTCAATGCTTGCAATCCCGTTCTTTATCTTGACCGCTGACCTGTTGTTCTCCGGCAGGCTCGGTGCTCAGGTTATCGGTCTTGCAACGCGCCTCGTTGGCCGTTTCCGTGGTGGTGTCGGCATGACATCTGTTCTGACCAACGCTGTCTTCGCCGGTGTTTCTGGTTCGGCAGTGGCTGACGCTACCGGCCTTGGTAAAGTCATGATTCCGTGGACGAAGCGCCTCGGCTACCCGGCAGAGTACGCTGCAGCCGTCAACGCATCCTCATCGGTTCTTGGCGTTATCATCCCGCCGTCGATCCCGATGATCCTCTTCTCCGCAGCGTCTGGCGCCTCTGTCGCATCGGTCTTTAACGCAGGCCTCATGCCCGGCATCGTGATGGCTGTATGCCTGATGTTCGGCTGCTGGTTCATTGCGTGGAAGCACAACTATCCGCGTGTGAAGGCAAAGCTGACTGCGAAGAAGCTCGCCGTCGATCTTCTGATCGCCACCCCGGCTATCTTGATCCCGGTTGTCTTGATCCGCATCTTCCTGTTCACCGGTACTGCAACCGTCACTGAGGTTTCAGTTCTGGCAGCTGTTTACGCAATCCTGATTCGTACAACGATGTACCGCGACCTTACCTGGAAGTCCTTCGTTCGTTCGATTGCAGAGTCCGCCGCTTCGACCGCAGTCGTCATGATCCTGATCATGTTCTCCGCTGCACTGTCCTGGCTGCTGACGATTCAGGAAGCCCCGCAGAAGCTCGCAACCACGTTGCTGTCTACCACGGATTCCTACCCGCTGATCGTTCTGTTCATCATCATCATCCTGATTATTACCGGCATGTTCTTGGATATGGCTCCCGCCATCCTCCTGCTCACTCCGGTTCTGATGCCTCTGGCAAGCGCCATTGGAATGGGAACAGTTCACCTCGGCATCCTGATGGTCTGCACGCTCGCTATGGGCCTCTACACTCCACCAGTCGGAACGACGCTCTACATTTCAGCCGGTATCGGTCGAGTGGGTATCAACAAGGTCACCAGAGAGCTCGTGCTCTTCTACGCCCTCATTATCCTGTTCGTCCTCGGAGTTGCTTACCTGCCTGGCTTGATGTTCATCCCAGCGTAAGTACTCCATCTTTGGGTCGGGTCGAACCGGCGGTTTTACCCGACCCGTCTCACTCCCTTTCACCGAAGAAAGAATAGAATCATGGTGCAAAACATCACCACCGAAGAACTCAAGGAACGGGCGAAGGAGCTTCGCAAGACTTCCGTTCAGATGGTTTACGAGGCCCAGTCCGGTCACCCTGGCGGTTCTCTCTCGGCTGCTGACGTTGTCGCTAACCTGTACTTCCGCGAAATGCGTTATGACCCGAAGAACCCGAAGTGGGAAGACCGAGATCGCTTTGTTCTTTCCAAGGGCCACGTTGCTCCCGTGCTTTACTCAGCACTCGCTATCACTGGATTCGTTCCCATGGAGACGATCCACACACTGCGTAAGAAGGGGTCACCGTTCCAGGGACACCCGGATTCGAAGAAGTGCCCCGGTGTCGAAATCTCAACCGGCTCGCTCGGTCAGGGCATTTCGGCAGCAGTCGGCATGGCTCTTGCGCAGAAGCGTGATGGACGCGATTCCCGGACCTACACCCTCCTTGGTGACGGCGAGACGCAGGAAGGTCAGGTCTGGGAAGCAATCCAGTGCGCCCACACCTACCACCTAGATAATTTCACCGTCATCATCGATGACAACAACCTGCAGATCGACGGCCACTGCGACGAGGTCAGCCCGAACCTCGACTTCGTGAAGAAGCTCGAAGCATTCGGATACGAAGTAGTCGAGGTTGATGGTCACGACATGGATGCGATCTCACAGGCATTCGACACGTTCCGTGAGCACAAGAATGGCAAGCCAAAGGGCCTCGTCATGAAGACGATCAAGGGCAAGGGCGTGTCCTACATGGAAGACCAGGCCATGTGGCACGGCAAGGCACCGAGCAAGGAGGAGTTCGAACAGGCTATGGCCGAACTTGAGAAGGGACTGAATTGATGAAGGTGTCAGTGAACTACGACGAAAAGGCTCCTACTCGTAACGCGTTCGGCGATGAAATCGTTGAACTCGGTAAGGAACGCCCCGAGATTTACGTTGTCGACTGTGACATCGCGAAGTCCTGTCAGACCACAGCATTCTCGAAGGCTCTGCCGAACCAGCACGTGAACGTCGGTATTGCCGAACAAAACGGTGCAGGTCTCGCAGCAGGTCTGGCAACCTCGGGCAAGATTCCCTTCGTTGTCACCTATGCCGTCTTCGGCTCTCTACGCATGGGCGAGCAGATTCGTCAGTCGATTTGCTACCCGAAGCTCAATGTCAAGATCGCGTGCTCGCACGGTGGCCTGACCCCGGGCAACGATGGTGGCTCCCACCAGGCGATCGAAGACATGGGTGCCATGCGTGGCCTGCCGGGCATGACCGTTGTGATGCCCGCCGACTACAACTCAACCCGCAAGCTCGTTCGCGCTGCTGCGGATTGGGAAGGCCCGATGTTCCTGCGCTTCACCCGTGACGCAGTACCGTCAATCTACGGTGAAGATGAGGAATTCGAGATCGGCAAGGCAAAGGTGCTGAACGAAGGCATTGACGTTGCGATCATTGCAAACGGCGACACGGTTCGTCTGGCGATTGAGGCAGCACTAAAGCTTGAAGATGAAGGCCTGTCCGTGCGCCTCGTCGATATGCACACGATCAAGCCTCTCGATGAGGACGAGGTCAAGAACTGCATCGCAACCGGCGCAATTGTCACGGTTGAAGACCACACGATCATGCATGGCCTCGGTGCTGCTGTTTCGCAGGTTGTTGCCCGCGAAGGTGGCGCGCGCGTCCGCCAGATCGGCATCCAGGATCAGTTCGGTCAAAGCGCAACCTACGAGGAACTCCTCGAAATGAATGACATCACCGTTGACGGCATCGTGGAAGCAGTCCATGAGCTGAAGGCCTGAGTCACCCCCATCATCCAGCCCGATTCCCGTTCTCACTGCTTCTCCAGCCCGGTGAGAATAGGGGAGTCGGGCTGGTGTGCTGTGCAAGAAAACCTCCTGCTTTCTTGGCAAGCATCGGTGATGATCAGCACGCCGTCAACTCGACAGATCCAGGGGGTAGGACACTACACTAGTTGACGAAGCGTTCCTTTAAATTCCGTCCCGTGAGGCGGGGAAGGAGATTCACTGATGGGATCAGTGCACCCACATGCAGAGCGGGGTAGCTCTGCACGGCAGGTTTTAGATGCCGATGATATTGCCCGTTCACTCACGCGAATCGCGTTTGAGATTATCGAAAGAAATGGCGAAGACCAGATGCTGGTCATCGCGGGAATCCCGACTCGTGGCGCGACGCTTGCCAAGCGCCTCGTCGAAAAGATCAACGAGGTCGGTGGTAGGCGCACGCAACTTGCCATCATCGACACGACAATGTTTCGGGATGACCTTTCCTCTCAGCCCCTTCGCGAGCCAAAGGAATCATTTGTACCGGCCCATGGCATCGACGGACGCACCGTCGTTCTTGTCGATGATGTGCTCTACACGGGACGCACCATCAAGGCTGCCCTCGATGCGCTGACATCGATCGGTCGCCCGAAGGCAGTCCAGCTCGCAGTTCTCGTTGACCGTGGTCACCGTGAATTGCCTATTCGCCCCGACTATGTGGGCAAGAACCTTCCCACCGCTCGTGATGAGTCAGTGTCGATTTGGCTGAATGAAACTGACGGTGAAGACTGCGTTCTGATTGAGAGGAACAACTGATGTCCTTGAATCACCTCATTTCCATCCGTGACCTCGAATATCGCGAAGCCCTCTTGCTTCTAGATACGGCTGAACAGATGGCGGCAACGCAGTCACGTCGAGTGAAGAAACTACCAACACTTCACGGTCGCACTGTTGTCAATCTGTTCTTCGAGGATTCAACCCGTACACGTCTGTCGTTTGAGGCTGCTGCAAAACGCCTCTCGGCAGACGTTATTAATTTCTCCGCTAAAGGATCGTCGGTCTCCAAAGGCGAATCGCTCAAAGACACGGCTCTCACCCTCCAAGCCATGGGCGCCGACGCGGTGGTTGTCCGCCACTCTTCTTCCGGAGCGGCTCACCGCCTTGCACACGCTGGTTGGATGGACCTGCCGGTGCTGAACGCGGGCGATGGCACTCACCAGCATCCGACTCAGGCGCTTCTTGATGCCATGACCCTGCGTCGCCACTACAAACGCAACCCCTCAGACCCCGACGTTGAACCGCTGGCACCGGGCACCGATCTCAAAGGCGCGCGCGTCGTGATCGTCGGCGATGTTCTCCACTCGCGAGTTGCGAGGTCCAACGTTGATCTTCTGACTCTGCTGGGCGCCCACGTCACGTTGGTCGCGCCTCCTACGTTGCTTCCCGTGGGCGTTGAAAACTGGACCTGTGATATCGAATACGACTTCGATAAGGCTCTCGCCACCGACCCCGACGCCGTGATGATGCTACGCGTCCAGCGTGAGCGCATGAGCGCTGCCGGCGGCGGATTCTTCCCGTCACCGGGCGAATATCACACCGCATACGGCCTCGATAATCAGCGTTTCAACGTTCTCAACCCCGAATGCATCGTGATGCACCCCGGCCCGATGAACCGAGGCCTTGAAATTAGCGCGGAGGCAGCTGACTCAAAGCGTTCCGTTGTCGTCGAACAAGTCTCCAATGGCGTCAGCGTTCGTATGGCTGCCCTCTACCTGCTTCTTGCCACGGAAGGAAACACCAATGACTGAAAACACCTCGAAAACTTGGTTCATTTCCGGCGCATCGATTCTGGGAGAGCAATCCAGCGACATCCTGGTCCGTGACGGCGTCATTGTTGCTATCGGTGCCGAAGCAAAGGACGGCGCCACCAATGCCCGGCATATTGATGCCGACGGTCTGATCGCGCTTCCCGGCCTCGTCGATATGCACACGCACCTGCGGGAACCCGGGCGTGAAGACGCCGAAACGATCGAAACCGGCACGCGCGCTGCGGCGGTGGGTGGCTACACAGCCGTTCACGCGATGGCGAACACGACCCCGGTTGCCGATAGCGCATCGGTTGTCGATCAGGTGTGGCAGATCGGTCACGACCTGGGATGGGTTGATGTCCGCCCGGTTGGTGCCGTGACTCAAGGCCTCGCTGGCAAGCACCTGTCGTCGATGGGTGCGATGGCACATTCCCGCTCTCAGGTGCGCGTCTTTTCTGATGATGGCAAGTGCGTGTCGGATCCGGTTCTCATGCGTCGTGCCCTCGAATATGTGAAGACCTTCGGTGGCGTCGTTGCGCAGCACTCGCAGGATCCGGACTTGACTGACGGTGCGCAGATGAATGAATCGCCACTGTCTGGTGAACTCGGTTTGGCCGGTTGGCCTCCCGTCGCTGAAGAGGCGATCATTGCCCGCGACATTTTGCTGGCAAAGCACGTCGGTTCGCGCCTTCACGTGTGCCACCTTTCGACTGCCGGATCGGTAGACCTGATTCGTTGGGGCAAGCGCATGGGTGTTGACGTGACGGCAGAAGTAACTCCACACCACCTGCTCCTCACTGAGGAAATGGCCACGACTTACGATCCGCTCTACAAGGTCAACCCGCCACTTCGCACTCGCGAAGACGTGGAGGCAGTCCGCGAGGGCCTCGCCGATGGCACGATTGACGTTGTGGGAACCGACCATGCTCCGCATCCGCTCGAAGACAAGGACTGCGAGTGGCAGGCGGGCGCGTTCGGCATGACCGGCCTGGAAACTGCATTGCCGATCCTGATCGAAACAATGGTGAACACCGGTCGCATGACGTGGGCCGATATTGCTCGCGTGATGTCGACAAAGCCTGCGCAGATCGGCATGGTTGCCACTCAGGGGCAGGGTCTTGTGGTGGGCGCTCCGGCCAATATCACGCTGGTTGATCCGAGCGTGCGCCGGAAAGTGGATCCCACCCAGCAGTTCACGCGCTCAACCAATTCGCCGTACCGAGGGATGGAGTTGCCCGGCCAGGTTCTGTACACGCTGTACGCCGGTGATGCAACCGTCATGGGCGGAATGCCGATTGAAAAGGCGGACCGGCGATGACCCAATCAGAACTCGCACTGCTCGTCCTTGAAGATGGCACGGTATTCCCCGGATACGCCTGGGGCAAACGCGGGCGCACACTGGGTGAGATTGTCTTTTCCACAGGCATGACCGGATACCAAGAGACGCTCACGGATCCTTCATATCACCGCCAGATCGTCGTCATGACGGCACCTCACATCGGTAATACCGGTGTCAACGATGAAGATCCTGAATCCAAACAGATCTGGGTTGCCGGTTTCGTTGTGCGTGAGCCTGCACGTCGAGCATCAAACTGGCGATCGAAGCGCACCCTTGATGAAGAACTCATTGAGCAGGGGATCGTGGGAATCAGTGGTGTTGATACTCGCGCTATCACGCGCCACATCCGCTCACACGGCGCGATGCGCGCTGGAATCTTCTCCGGTGGTGCACTTCCCGCAGGCGCTGAGCACCTGACTAACCAGGTGCGCGATGCTCTGGTACGTATTGTCGTTGATCAACCGATGATGGCCGGCGCAGCCTTAGCATCCGAGGTTTCGACAAAAGACACCTACGTTGTTAAAGGCGAAGGTGAACCGGTATGTCGCGTAGTGGCCGTGGATTTGGGCATCAAATCGCGCACACCGGAGCAGCTTGCGCAAAGAGGGGTCGAGGTTCATGTTGTGCCCAACACCGTGAGTTTCGCGGATATTCAGGCTCTGAACCCCGATGGAGTTTTCTTCTCGAATGGGCCGGGTGACCCCGCGTCTGCTGACCTGGAGATTGAGCTACTACGTGCGGTCCTGGATGCTGGGCTCCCGTACTTCGGCATTTGCTTCGGACACCAACTGTTCGGTCGCGCTCTGGGGTATGGAACCTACAAGCTCGAATTCGGTCACCGCGGTGTCAACCAGCCGGTGAAGGATCTGGTGACCGGTCGCGTTGAAATCACCGCCCACAACCATGGTTTCGCAGTGGACGCCCCCGTTGGGGATCCCTCAGTCGCACCGTTCGACGCTGGTCGCTATGGAAAGGTTGAAGTCAGCCACATTGATCTCAACGATGGGGTTGTGGAAGGCCTGCGGGCACTTGATATTCCCGCTTTCTCGGTTCAATACCACCCCGAAGCGGCGGCTGGTCCTCACGATGGTGAGCATCTCTTCGATCGTTTTGTATCCATGATTCTGGCCGCGAAGGAGGCGAACTGATGCCTAAGCGCCAAGATTTGCGGTCCGTCCTTGTTATCGGGTCCGGTCCGATCGTTATTGGTCAAGCGTGCGAATTCGACTATTCGGGTACCCAGGCATGCCGTGTTCTCAAAGAAGAAGGCCTGCGCGTTATCCTCGTGAACTCCAACCCGGCCACGATTATGACCGACCCGGAGATTGCCGATGCCACGTACGTTGAACCGATTACCCCCGAAGTCGTTACGTCGATTATCGAAAAGGAACGACCAGACGCTCTACTTGCAACACTGGGTGGTCAAACTGCACTGAATACAGCGGTTGCGCTGAACGAAGCTGGCGTTCTCGAAAAGTACAACGTTGAGCTGATCGGCGCGTCCATCGAGGCGATTAACGCAGGTGAAGACCGGGAAATCTTCAAGGAGATCGTTGAGACGTGTGGCGCCGAAGTCGCACGTTCCTATATTGCTCACACGATGGAAGAATGCCACGAAGCGGCAGCTCAACTCGGCTACCCGCTGGTTGTACGTCCCTCGTTCACGATGGGTGGTTTGGGTTCAGGCTTCGCCTACACCCCCGAAGATCTCGAACGCATCGCCGGTCAGGGACTTGCGGCGTCGATCACCACCGAGGTTTTGCTCGAAGAATCCATCCTCGGCTGGAAGGAATACGAGCTCGAGCTCATGCGAGACAAGGCGGATAACGTCGTTGTCGTCTGTTCGATCGAAAACATTGACCCGGTGGGTGTTCACACGGGCGACTCGGTGACCGTTGCACCCGCATTGACACTCACCGACCGCGAGTTGCAGCGTCTGCGCGATATCGGCATTGCGGTGATCCGTAAGGTCGGTGTTGATACTGGTGGCTGTAATATCCAGTTTGCTCTGGATCCGAAGACTGGTCGCATCATCGTCATCGAAATGAACCCGCGTGTATCGCGTTCATCCGCGCTGGCATCCAAGGCGACGGGCTTCCCGATTGCGAAGATCGCAGCGCGCCTCGCCACCGGTTACACGCTCGACGAAATCCCGAACGACATCACGGGCTCCACGCCTGCGTCTTTCGAGCCCACGCTGGACTACGTCGTGGTGAAGGTTCCGCGATTCACCTTCGAAAAGTTCCCGGAAGCTGATCCCACGCTGTCGACCTCAATGAAAGCAGTCGGCGAGGCCATGGCAATCGGGCGCAATTTCACGGAGGCGTTTCAAAAAGCGTTGCGCTCCATCGACAAGTCGGGAGTCCAATTCTCGTGGGCGCGGCCTCGTCCCACCACAGAAGAGACAAAAGCACTTGTCGCTCAGGCTGCACGAGGTACCGAACAGCGCTTTGTGCAGGTCATGGACGCAATCCGTGGAGGTGCGACGCTCGACGAGCTCTTCGATTCGACGAAGATCGACCCCTGGTTCCTTGACCAGTTCTACTTGCTTGACGAGATTGCTTGTGAAATCGCAGAAGCTCCCGCGCTCAACCGCGAGGTACTGAGTCTTGCGAAACGTCACGGCTTCTCTGACCGTCAGATTGGTGATATTCGAGGCCTGTCGGAGACGAGCGTGCGAGAAGTACGAGGCGCTTTCGAAATTCACCCCGTCTTCAAGACGGTGGATACGTGTTCGGCAGAGTTTGCAGCGAAGACTCCGTATCACTACTCGACCTACGACTTCGAGAACGAGGTTGCGCCCCGCGAGCGCGAAGCAGTCATCATTCTGGGTGCTGGACCGAACCGTATCGGTCAGGGCATTGAGTTCGATTATTCGTGCGTGCACGCAGCGATGAGCCTGCGCGAGCGCTACGACACGATCATGGTGAACTGCAACCCAGAAACCGTGTCGACTGACTACGATATTTCGGATCGCCTCTACTTTGAGCCCCTGACACTTGAGGATGTGCTCGAGATCTACCGGGCAGAAAGCGAGGCCGGTCCGGTCAAGGGCGTTATTGTTCAGTTGGGTGGTCAGACTCCGCTGTCGCTTGCGCGTGATCTTGAGGCTGCGGGGGTGCCGATTCTTGGCACGTCGCCGTCGTCGATCGATGTGGCTGAAGACCGTGAAGAGTTCGCTAAGGTGCTGGCGATTGCCGGTTGCCCGGCTCCGGCGCACGATACGGCTCATGTGGTCTCGCAGGTTCGTGAGGTTGCTGAGCGCGTTGGATATCCGGTGCTTCTGCGCCCCAGCTTCGTCTTGGGCGGTCGTGGTATGGAAATCGTGAATGACGAGGCCGCGCTCGATCGCTATCTCGATAGGCCGGATATTGGCGCGCTGTTCTCACGCGGTCCACTGTTGATTGACCGTTTCTTGGATGCGGCGATCGAAATTGACGTGGACGCGCTGTATGACGGTAATGAATTGTTTATGGGCGCCATTATGGAGCACATTGAAGAGGCCGGTATTCACTCCGGTGACTCGGCATGCGTATTGCCACCGATGACTCTGTCGTCCAGCCAGCTTCACCGGATTGCTGCATCGACCGAAGCGATTGCACGTGAGGTGGGGGTGCGTGGCCTGATCAATATCCAGTTCGCCCTCTTGTCCGATGTCCTGTACGTGATTGAGGCGAATCCTCGTGCTTCTCGTACGGTGCCTTTTGCTTCGAAGGCGACGGGCGTGCCTCTGGCGAAGGCAGCATCTTTGATCCAGGTGGGCGATTCGATCGCATCGTTGCGTGAGCGTGGCATTCTCCCTGTCACGGATGCACGCGAGATCCGTGATGGTGCCTCGATTGCAGTGAAGCAGGTTGTTCTTCCATTCAAGCGCTTCCGTACAGCTCAGGGATTGGTCGTGGATACGATCCTCGGGCCTGAGATGCGCTCGACGGGCGAGGTTATGGGTATCGATCACAACTTCCCGACGGCATTCGCGAAGTCGCAATCCGGTGCGATCGGAAAACTGCCGACCGAAGGTACGGTCTTCATTTCGATTGCGGATACGGACAAGCGTGCGATCGTGTTCCCTGCGGCTCGTATGCGGGACCTTGGTTTTACGATTTTGGCGACAACGGGTACAGCTTCGGTGTTGCGCCGAAACGGGATTGAGGCCCAAGCTGTTCGCAAGCGCTCTGAGGGACGAGGCAATGAAGGTGAGCCCACCATCGTTGATTTGATCAACGATGGGATGATCGACATCGTTGTGAATACTCCGCAGAAGAGCGATAACCGCCACGACGGCTATCAGATTCGTACCGCTGCAATGACCCACGACAAGACGATTGTGACGACGCTCCAGGCGTTTAACGCGCTTGTTCAAGCGATTGAGGTGCGTACTCACGGTGCGTATCACGTGCGATCGTTGCAGGAATGGGATGCGCTTCGAAAGGAGAATGAACGATGACCATGCGAGGTTTCGGTGATCGTCTTGCCGATGCAATGGCTGAGCATGGGCCTATGTGCGTTGGGATTGACCCGCACCCCGGTCTGCTTGACCAGTGGGGCTTAGACCATTCGATCGACGGATTGCGTAGGTTTTCTCTGGGCGTTGTTGAAGCGTTGGGAGGCAAAGTTGCTGCATTCAAACCGCAGTCAGCCTTCTTCGAACGTTTTGGATCACACGGCGTCGGCGTATTGGAAGAAGTCATTGACGCCTGTCGAAATGCGGGTTCCTTGTGCATCGTGGACGCTAAACGCGGTGACATTGGTTCAACTATGAACGGTTACGCCGATGCGTATCTGGCTAATGGTTCTCCGCTGGCCGGCGATGCTGTGACTCTTTCACCGTATTTGGGTGTTGGCGCGCTCACCCCGGCGCTTGAAATGGCAAAAGAGACGGGCAGGGGAGTGTTCGTTCTTGCTCTGACATCGAACCCTCAGGGTGCTTCGGTTCAACACTGTGTGAACTCCGAGGGGCAATCGGTTGCTGGGGGAGTCATTCAAGCAGTGTCCGATTTCAATGCGACGTTCGACTTTGAGCACATGGGTCCTGCTGGAATTGTTGTGGGCGCGACCGTTGGGGATGCTCGCCGTCGCCTGGGCATCTCTTTCGATGCCTTCAATGGCGCAATTCTTGCCCCCGGGGTGGGAGCTCAAGGTGCCGGTCCGAAGGAACTGGGCGAGGTGTTCGGCCAAGCAGCTTTGAACGTGCTCGCGTCGTCATCTCGAGCGATTTTGGCGAAAGGCCCCGATGCTCTGGGCCTTCAACAGGCATATGCTCAAGCGGTCGCCGAATTAGCTGAGTGAATATTGCTTCCCACTTTCTTCACACAAAAGCCCTGTTAACACGATAAAATCGCCTGCAACAGTCACAATCTGTGAAGGAGTGGGAAGCAATGGCGCTACCTCATCTGACACCCGAACAACGTGCTCAAGCTCTAGAAAAAGCAACTGCAGCGCGTCGCGCGCGCGCGGATATCAAAGCACGTTTGAAGAATCGCGAAATTACGCTTTCAGAGGTTCTCAACCTTGCCGAAAAGGATGAGTCAATCGCCAAGATGCGTGTTGTCTCACTGCTTGAGTCAATGCCACGCGTTGGAGTCACAACGGCTGCGGCATTGATGGAAGAGTACGGTATTGCTCAATCACGTCGTGTCAGGGGCCTTGGGCATGTTCAAGCTCAGGCTTTAATCGAACGATTCGGCTAATAGCAGGTAAAGGTGGCACGATTGTCAGCATGGATAAACCACGACTGACCGTGCTTGCCGGTCCCACTGCTGTAGGTAAGGGGACCGTCGTTCAAGCTCTTCGTGAACGTCACCCGGAACTGGTTGTTTCCGTCTCTGCGACGACTCGTTCGCCCAGGCCGGGTGAAGTTGATGGCGTTCATTATCTGTTCAAGACAGATGAAGAATTTGACGCGCTTGTCGAATCGGGATTGATGCTCGAATGGGCGACAGTCCACGGTGTTCACCGCTACGGCACACCTGCGCCACCTGTCGACGAGGCCTTGAAAGCAGGTAAACCTGTCCTGCTCGAGATTGACCTTGATGGTGCCCGTCAGGTGATGAAAACGCGTCCTGATGCGCTCTTCGTTTTTCTTGCACCTCCGTCGTGGGATGAGCTTGTGAGGCGCCTCGTCGGTCGCGGAACCGAAGACGAGGAGGAACGCGTGCGTCGTCTTCAAACTGCCAAGGTAGAGATGGCTGCAGAGACGGAATTCAACGTAACTGTGACGAATGACGACCTCGACGACACCGTTACTGAACTGGCTCACCTTATGGGGCTGGAGTAAACTGGCCCCCAGTGTGGCCAGATGGCCACGTTTGAATCCAGGAGGACCGCATGGCCGGAATCGTCGCACAGCCCCAAGGCATCACGTCGCCACCGATTGATGATCTGCTTGAGCACGTCGATTCAAAGTACGCTCTCGTTATCGTTGCCGCTCGTCGCGCACGTCAGATCAACTCGTACAACCTTCAGCTTGAACAGAACATGATTCAGTTCGTTGGACCCGTTGTCGATGTTGAACCCGATGAAAAGCCCCTGGGTATCGCACTTCGCGAGATCAACGATGGCATGATCTCGGTCGAAGCCGAGCAGAAAGCCTGACGCGTATGCGCCCCACGGTGATCGTCGGGGTCAGCGCTGGAATCGCCGCCTACAAGGCGGCGATTCTTGTACGTGAGCTGATTCGCGCCGGATGCGATGTTCGTGTTGTTCCAACACCTGCCTCTTTAGAGTTCGTTGGAAAAGCAACGTGGGAAGGCCTGACTGGTCACCCGGTTCACACCGGGCTCACCGATCACCCAGGCTCTGATCATGTGGAGCTTGCTCGTATCGCTGATTTGATTGTTATCGCCCCTGCTACCGCGGATGTGATGGCACGCATTCGCGCCGGCTTTGCGAATGATCTTTTGACGACCACCGTCTTGGCATCTCGTTGCCCACTTGTTCTGAGCCCGGCAATGCACACGGCAATGTGGGATAACGCTGCCACTCAAGATAACGTTGCCGTTCTACGCCAGCGTGGAATAACCATCATCGACCCCGCGTCCGGTGCGCTTGGCTCCGGGGATCATGGAGTTGGTAGGCTCCCCGAACCTGAAGAAATTGCTCGTGTGTGCCTCGATACTCTCGCATCAACGCAGACTTCGTTCTCTTCCAACGAACAGATGCTTTTTGGACGTCATATTGTCGTGACCGCAGGCGGAACTCAAGAACCACTGGATCCGGTGCGCTTCATTGGCAACCGTTCGTCGGGACGCCAAGGCATCGAGATTGCTCGCTCATCAGCTCGAATGGGCGCGACAGTACACCTGATCGCATCGAACGTTGAAAAGTCGCTGCTGGACGATCTTGAACCTTCGATTAGCGTTTCCTTCGCACCCACGGCCCACGATGTTGAACTCGCGGTTCAGGCTCAGTGTGATGGCGCAGACGCGCTGGTGATGTGCGCGGCAATCGCCGATTTTAGTCCCACCAGCGTTGCTGATGCGAAGATCAAGAAGACGGATGATTCTTCAGACGTTCCCACCATTGAATTGGAACGTACGACGGATATTCTTGCCACCGTCGCCCACAGCGATTCAAGGCCCACGGTGCTCGTCGGATTCGCCGCTGAAACAGGTCAGGCAGACACCGTACTTGCCTATGGCAAAGAGAAGGCACGCCGTAAGGGCGCCGACTTCCTCGCGATTAACCGCGTGGGTGATGGGTTCGGTTTTGGTGACGTCGACAACCACGTCACGATCGTCGACTCGAAAGGCGAGCTTGTCGGTGAAGTCTCTGGCTCAAAAGCTCGCGTTGCGGACTTTCTCATCACAACAATCGCTCAAAGACTCGCTACTATTGATGGGTGACTTCTAATCGACAGCTCTTTACGTCAGAATCCGTGACCGAAGGTCATCCGGATAAGGTCTGTGACCGAATTTCGGATTCAATCCTTGATGCTCTTGTAGAAAAAGACCCGCATTCTCGTGTCGCGGTCGAGACTATGGTGACCACGGGCCTCGTGCACGTTGCCGGTGAGGTAACAACCGAGGCCTACGTTGAGATTCCTCAGATTGTTCGTGATGAGATTCTGAAAATTGGCTACAACTCTTCACAAGTGGGCTTTGACGGTGCCTCGTGTGGCGTATCGATTTCGATTGGACAGCAGAGCCCTGATATTGCCGGGGGAGTGGACCACGCGCTTGAAGAGCGTGAAGGTAGTGCAAGTGATGTCCGTGATAGTCAGGGCGCTGGCGACCAGGGAATCATGTTTGGTTATGCCTGCGCTGATACACCCGATCTGATGCCTGCCCCGATTTGGCTGGCGCACAAGCTGTCGAAGCGCCTGGCTGACGTCCGTCATAACGAAATCGCCACCGGTCTGCGTCCCGATGGAAAGACTCAGGTCACATTGGCGTACGAGGACGGCAAGCCTGTTGGTATTGATTCGGTTCTCGTTTCCACTCAGCATGATGAGGCTCTGAACCAATCCGATTTGCGCGACCTGATTGTGGCACACGTGATTGACCCGGTTCTTCGCGACGACGGCCTCGATCTCGACACGGCCGATATGAAGATCCTCGTCAATCCCTCCGGACGCTTCGTCATCGGTGGCCCCGCCGGCGATGCAGGCGTAACCGGGCGAAAGATTATAGTTGACACCTACGGTGGTATGGCACGTCACGGTGGTGGAGCGTTCTCCGGTAAGGACCCATCGAAGGTTGACCGTAGCGCCACGTACGCTGCGCGCTGGGCGGCGAAGAATGTAGTTGCAGCCGGTCTTGCTTCCAAATGCGAGATTCAGCTTGCCTACGCGATTGGCCGCGCTCATCCTGTCGGTCTCTATGTTGAAACATTTGGTACCGGAAATGTGAGTGACCAGCAGATTGCACGCGCCATTGAGACTGTTTTTGACTTGCGTCCGGCCGGCATTATCGCTGACCTGGATCTGCTACGCCCGATTTACGCTGCCACATCTTCCTACGGCCATTTTGGTCGTCCGGGCTTCCCGTGGGAAGAAACGAACCGCGTCGACGAATTGTTGAGTGTGAGCTGATGACCGCTCCCTCTGTTCTGATTGACGAGGCCGCCTCCACCGATTCGTCATTTGACTTGAAATGGCGACGACGAACAACAGTAGAGATGATCATTTCTGGGCTGATTGGGCTTTACGCTTCTTTCGTCCTTTCGATTGAAGCATGGCAGTTAGCTGCCGATTCAGCGAAGACATTCGCTTGTGATGTTTCATCGGTCCTGTCATGTTCCACGGTGGCGCAGACGCCTCAAGCTCGTATCCTGGGGTTCCCGAACGCATTCCTAGGA
Source organism: Actinotignum sp. usb-actsch-rep-73 (assembly GCF_059082735.1). Lineage (NCBI taxonomy): Bacteria > Bacillati > Actinomycetota > Actinomycetes > Actinomycetales > Actinomycetaceae > Actinotignum > Actinotignum sp. usb-actsch-rep-73. The sequence continues at coordinate 52,786 of NZ_JBHNPV010000085.1, forward strand.
ATCTTTTTCGAAGCGGTAGTTCTTGCCATTTCGGTCGCTTTGTTTAGCGGAGTGAAGTTTTCCCGCTGGTACATGGCGTGTGCCAATGTGCTGTACACAATCGCATTGTTCTTCGCGTACTGGCTTTTCAGCCAGTCTTTTTTCGTGATCCACGTGCTTTGCCCGTGGTGTTTGGCGATCACCGTGACAACAACCCTTGTCTTTGCGGGCTTGACACGGATTAATATCCGCGAAGGTGTTCTTCCGGTGCCTGCGTGGTTGAAACGCAGTGTGACCTTGGGGTATGACTGGTCGTTCTGGGGATTGTTGCTGTTCATCCTGATCGCGATGGTCGTAGCCAGGTACGGGGTAGCTCTGCTCGGCTAACCGATGTGCAGTTCAATTCCTCCATGGCTCATGGTGCAATAGAGCCATGGTTATTCAAGGTAACAGCGACGTTCTTTTTGGCTTAGAGCAGGTCGCCACCGCGCAGGCTATTGCCAGCGTGTGCGTGGATGTTGATGTCCCACACCTTGATCGCCCGCTGGACTATGCAATCGTTCCAGAGCTCGCCGATTCGGTTGTTCCAGGCGTTGCCGTAAAGGTTCATCTTGCCGGAAGAAGCGTCACCGGTTGGGTCCTCAGCGTCAGAACCGAGGTCCCCGAACATCGTTTAAGTCCGATCGATAAAGTTATCTCGCGCCTGCCCGTCCTTTCGCCTTCGATTGCGAAAGTGGCTCGGAAGATCGCAGACCGCCAGGTAGCAACGCTCTCACAAGCACTCTCGCTTGCACTTCCACAGCGTCATGTGGGTGCCGAAAAATCATTCTTAGCACAGGACGAAAGCCAACAGCTTGAGTGGAATGTAGACACTGATGCAGATGGGGGAGCCTGGCACGACAATCCCGTGGGATGTACGCTTCTTGCTCACCTGTCTCATGGTGATCCAGTCCGCAGCGTCTGGACAGCTTTGGGGCCAACGCGTGATGAGCGCCTCGTGGACTGTATTCAGGCCAACGCCGCCGCACACCGTGGAGCCATCATCGTCGCGCCCACACACTGGCAGGCATCGCAGCTGTATAGGCTGATCCAGACCCGCCTTGGGGTTCCAGCTGCACTGATGACAACGCAGACATCCGCGGAAGACCGATATCTGACGCACCTCCAAGCGATGGCAGGTGAACTTGGCATCGTCGTCGGTACTCGTTCAAGTATCTGGACGCCGTTGAAGAATCTCGGTCTCATTGTCATTTGGGATGACAGCGATGACCGTCTTGTCGAACAGCGAGCACCGCGTGCGGATGCACTCGACATTGCAATGGCACGATGCGCCGAAGAACACTGTTCGCTTCTTATCGCCTCTTTCTCGCGTTCTGTTAAAGCACAAGCACTTGTTGAATCCGGTTGGGCCGTTTCCTTAATGGAAGATGGTTCAAAGAAACGCGCACTTGTCCCAACCGTCCGCGTTGTTGATGATGCCTACATCGAGAGGGAAGGCCCCAGTGGAGCAATGCGCATTCCCTCAGCTGCTCTTGCCACTATCCGCACGGGTCTTGCCACCGGCCCAGTGTTAGTTCAGGTCGCTCATGCTGGATATGTTCCTGTTGTTTCATGCTCCCAATGCAGGAGTGTTGCGCGTTGCCATCATTGTCACGGGCCACTAGAGAAATCAGACCAGGACACCATTTCGTGTTCATGGTGTCACCGCCCCACGTCGGGATGGCAGTGCCCAACGTGCGCAGGAACGCGGTTACGACACGCACGCATCGGCTCTGAACGAACGGGAGAAGAACTCGCCCGCGCAATGCCGACGGCGTCAGTCTTGGTTTCATCATCAAGCAATGCGTTGACCCGCACGATCAGTCATAAACCACAGGTTGTCGTCGCAACCCCCGGTAGTGAACCGCTGGCTGAAGGTGGGTATCACGCTGTGGTGATCTTGGATGCCCAAGCGATTGCTGGTCGACCAGAACTATGGGCCCCTCAAGAAGCAATGCGCCGGTGGTTCAACGCGTTGGCACTCGCTCGCCCCGAAGCAAGTGCCCTCATTTGTGGTGGTATCACGCCTTCCATGGCACAGGCTCTTATTCGCTATAACCCTGTTTCATTTGCTCACGATCTGCTTGAAGACCGCAAAGCCAACGGATTCTTCCCTGCAAAAACCGTGATCGCGATCGACGGACAACGCAAAGACTCTCTCGGAGTTGCCGAGTCCTCCGGTGGCGAACTCCTGGGTGAGTACACGTATCAGGCGGTGAAGGAAGGGACGTTACCTATTGTGCGCTCCTTGGTCAGCGTTGAACGTGACCAGCTTCCCGAAGTGTTAGTCACACTGAAGAAGCTCCTGCAATATCGCAGTGCCCACAAGCTTCCTACCGTGAAGATCACGGTCAATCCGCCAGAGCTTTTCTAAAGCGATTCCTTTCGTTCGTTAGACTGATCCTCGTGCGTATTGTTTTCGCTGGAACTCCAGCTCCCGCTATCCCGACGCTTGAGCGTCTTGTCGAGTCTACTCATGAGGTCGTCGGTGTCATTACCCGTCCACCTGCCAGAGTGGGTCGTGGGCGCACGCTACACCCCAGTCCAGTTGCGCAGTTCGCACGTGAACACGGCCTACCTGTGATTGAAGCGTCTTCGTTTAAAGACCCTAAGGTATGCAACCAAGTCGAGTCACTACGCCCCGATCTTGGTGTCGTTGTCGCATACGGTGCACTCATTCCTTGCTCCGTTCTGGACATGCCTACTCATGGGTGGATCAATCTCCACTTCTCGTCTCTTCCGCGGTGGCGCGGGGCTGCTCCCGTTCAATGGGCACTGATCAGCGGGGATACCACTACGGCTTCCAGTGTTTTCCAACTTGAAAAAGGTCTTGATACCGGGCCTGTTTATTCCTCGATTCCGGTCGACATCACGCATGAAACAGCGGGCGAATTACTTGAACGCATGGCAATTCTCGGCGCTCCACAAGTTGTGGATGTGGTTGACTCGATTGCGAATGGAACCGCACACGCTGTGCCTCAAAACGAAGATGATCCGCGGGCAAGCCACGCACGTCAACTGAGCTCCAGCGACGGGTTCGTTGATTTTCGTTCGTCTGCTCAGGCAACTGACCGGCAGATTCTTGGTCTGAGCCCCAACCCGGGCGCGTGGACGCTTCTTCCAGACTCAAAGCGATTGAAACTAGCCGCGGTAACAGTCGTAGAGGGCGATGATCTTGAACCCGGTCATATTCGAGTAACGAAGAAGAGCGTTGAAGTCGGCTGCCAGGACGGAATCGTTCGCCTTGGACAGGTTGCTCCGGCAGGTAAAGGCTGGATGGACGCTGCCGCATGGGCTAGGGGAGCCAGGCTTTCAGAAGACGCAGTGCTTGGCATGATGGAGGAAAACTGATGGCAACCCGTCGTTACTCCGATGGATATCGCAAACTTCAGGACGTCGATACGCCTAGGCGCATTGCTTTTGACGTGCTCATGGCAGTTGAAACTGAAGATGCCTTTGCCAACATCGCTCTAACGAAGGCGTTGCGTGACGCGCGTTCACATGAGCGCCTGGACTCGCGCGACGCTGCTTTTACCTCCGAACTTGTCAATGGAAGCCTGCGAGCCCAGGGACGTCTCGACTGGGTTTTGGGACGCTATCTGACCAGGCCCATCGATAAGGTCGATACCCCCGTTCGAGTCCTCCTGCGCCTGGGAGCCCATCAGCTTCTGAATATGCGCGTTGCCGACCATGCGGCAGTTGCTTCCACCGTTGATCTCGCTCGCCACTACCTGACCGAGGGGCCAACGCGAATGGTGAATGCGGTTTTGCGTTCAATCACTCGTGAAGCTCCTGGAGCAATCGAAGATGCAATCGCCCAGATCAGCGACCCGAACGAACGTCGTTCCATTGAGTTTTCGCATCCGCTCTGGATGGTCGATGCCTTCGAAGACGCCCTCATTAGCCATGGCTTCGAGGCTAGCGAATTAGATGACCTGCTAGCCGGCGACAACCAGCCTCCGCTGGTGACCCTCGTTGCGCGCCCAGGTCTGATCGAAGCAATCGATCTGGCTGATGAAGCTGAATCAGTGTTGGGAACTCGCGTCGCCCCAGGCGATGTCAGTGATTGCGCGGTTCTTCTCGAACACGGTGATCCGGGTAGTCTCGATTCGATCCGCTCAGGGCGCGCCGGTGTCCAAGACGAAGGATCCCAGCTTGGCGCAATGATCGCTGCTACCGCCCCGATTGAAGGCAAAGACGAGTGCTGGCTCGACCTATGCGCAGGACCGGGTGGCAAAGCATCGATGCTCGCATCGATCGGCGCTCTTCAAGGAGCCACACTGATTGCAAACGAGGTCCATCCTCACCGTGCTCGCCTCGTAGAACGCGCGTGTCGCCAGCTTGACAGCGTTGAGGTCGTCTCGTCCGATGGTCGTACCTTCGGCGGGGGCAAGAGCCAGTGGCCTCTTGGAAGCTTCGACCGAGTTGTGATCGATGCTCCCTGCTCAGGCATGGGGTCAATGAGGCGCCGCCCCGAATCACGATGGAGGCGCACGCAAGCAGATGTTGGCGGCCTCGTCGATTTGCAGGCGGAACTGTTGGCACGCGGTCTCGAACTTGTTCGCGAAGGCGGAATCCTGACGTATATCACCTGCTCTCCGCACGTCGACGAAACGCTTGCTCAGGTGGAGAAGCTACTGAAAACTGGGAAAGTAGAGCTTCTCGATACAGTTGCACTTGGCGAAGCACTTGCACCGGAGTCTCTCAACGTCCCTGACGCTGCTGGTCGTATCAAGAAATACCCCGGTCGCACCCTCCAACTGTGGGAACACCGTAACGGTACGGATTTGATGTTTATTGCAGCGATGAAAAAGGTCGAAAAGCCCACATCAGCGCGCTAATCACCACGTATCATAGGGATCATGAAACCAACTATTTCTCCTTCGATTCTTAACTGCGATATCGGCGATCTGCGCGGCGAACTCACGAAGATTTCCAGCGCGGACGTTGCTCACGTTGACGTGATGGACAACCATTTTGTTCCGAACTTGTCGTGGGGCCTGCCCGTTGTCGAGTCCGTCATCGCATCGAAGATCCTTCCTGTTGATGCACACCTGATGATCGAAGACCCTGATCGTTGGGCGCCCGCATATGCGGAAGCTGGTTGTCATTCAGTCACGTTCCACGCTGAAGCTGCGGCAGCTCCGCTCCGCCTTGCACGCGAGCTCCACCGCATCGGTTCAAAGGTCGGTCTGGCGCTTCGTCCCGCAACCGATATCGCTCCGTTCGTGGACATTCTGTCGGATTTCGACATGATCCTCGTGATGACTGTGGAACCTGGTTTTGGTGGTCAGTCGTTTATTGACTCGATGATCCCGAAGATCCGCCGTACCCGCGAAGCGATCAATGCTTCTGGTCTTGAGGTTTCGATTCAGGTTGACGGTGGTGTTTCTCGTCAGACCATCGAACTGGCAGCTGAAGCGGGCGCAGACAACTTTGTTGCCGGTTCTGCCGTGTTCCGTGCAGAAGACGCGTATGCAGAGGTCGCAGCACTCCGCGAGCTCGCATTGCATCACTGCCACTGATTTGTTGAGCTTCCAACCGGTGTGTGGTCGTAATTTGTAAGACCACACACCGGTTTTTATTTTCGCGCTTTGGACGCGTTCGTGGCATGATTGAGGAAGCTCCGGGGTCGGTGAAAGTCCGAGCCGGCGGTGAAAGTCCGCGACCCGCCTGCTATCAGGTGGCTGAATCGGTGTAATTCCGATACCGACGGTGAAAGTCCGGATGGGAGGAGCGCGTCAAGCAGACGGACGTTCTGTGCCGTGTTGCTTGCCTCGCGACGCACCCGGATGCCAGAAAGGCTAGGGTCGTGGCACATCGCAAACGCGCTTCGCGTACGGTGACGCTCATTGCACCTGTCGTCTTCCTGCTCTTCCTACTTGGAATGTGGTGGGTGACCGTATCCTTTTCGGGCATCGAGTCGTGGCGTCTACCGTCACCTGCACAAACGTGGCAGCGTGCATTGACGCTTGCAACAGGGTCGTCGTTCTGGAATAAAACGCTTGTGACGTCGGGGGAGGCGATTGCGGGGTCCGTTCTTGGCGCCCTTGTCGCACTGCCGCTGGCGTATCTCATCTATCGTTCGCCACTTGTCAGTGCTGCGGTCGAACCCTTCCTTGGAGCTACGCAGGCGCTTCCTGCTATTGCTCTCGCACCACTTCTTGTCTTGTGGATCGGCTACGGTTTTTGGTCGATCACTGCACTCTGTGCGCTTCTCGTTTTCTTCCCGATTCTCGTCTCTACGGTGGTGGGTCTACGACATCTCGATTCTGAGATTCTCGAGGCCGCCCAGGTGGATGGAGCGTCGGGCTTAACGATGGTGATTTCGATGGAGCTTCCTCTTGCGGCCCCCGCGGTCCTTGGCGGTGTCCGAAACGGTTTTACTCTTTCGGTGACTGGCGCAGTTGTTGGCGAAATGGTGATGGGTGGCAATGGCTTGGGGCAGGTTCTTACACAGGCACGTTCAAACGTTGATACGGCAGGAATGTTCGTCACGATTGGACTCTTGTGTGTGATGGCAACAGCGATATACATCCTCGTGTATCGCATTGAGCGCTCGCATCGTTACATGATCTCGCAATGAAAGTGGTTCCTCATGTCTGTTCGTCTTCGCGCATCTATCGTGGCTTTCGCCCTATTCGGCGTTACATGTGTGGGAGCATGTGCTCCCGATCCTTCGACCGCTGAGTCCGGTGCGTCGGCGTCACACGCAGTGACCGTTGGTCTCACTTATATTCCGAACGTGCAGTTCTCTCCCGTGTATGTCGCCCATGATGACAGCTTGTATTCGAATGCTGGGGTGGATGTGACGATTCGTCACCACGGTTCCGATGAGGGACTGTTTACGGCCCTCATTTCCGGTGAAGAAGACGTTGTGATTGCTTCGGGTGACGAGGCAATGGTGGCGCGTGATTCCGGGATGGATCTGGTGTCGATTGGTACCTATTACCGTCAGTACCCCGGCGTTGTGATTGTTCCAGCGGATTCTGAGATCCACACTCTGTCGGACCTTAAAGGACACAGCATCGGTATTCCCGGTGAGTATGGGTCGAACTGGTATGCGACCCTCTCGGCTATCTTACAGGGTGGCTTGAGCGAGAAGGATGTCGAGATTGCGTCGATTGGCTACACGCAACGAGCTGCTCTTGCTCAAGGTGAAGTGGATGCTGTCCTCGGTTTTGCGAATAATGACCTGGTTCAGATGCTCCAGTCGGGCATGGATGTCAGGGCCATTAGTTTGGAATCGCAGACGCCTCTTGTCGCGGCGTCGATCATCACGACCCGTCAGTGGGCTGAGGCAAACCCTGAACGTGCGTCAGCGGTTGTCAGCGCAACAACTGCTGGTATTAACTCGGTGATTGATGATCCCGACCATGCCCTTGACGTCACGATGGCGTGGGATGAGACTCTCAGCGACGAGACCTCGAAGTCTAATGCGATGGCAGTGCTTCAGGCGACAATTCCTCTGATGATGAACGCTGGCGGCCCGGCTGTGGCGAGGCAGGATCTTGATCGCTGGGAGATGATGGCAGAGTTCTTGGGCTCTGTGCCGGGTGTCGTCTCTCAGAAGCCCGATGCTTCTTTGGCTGCTACTAACGAGTATGTGAATGAATAAGGCTGTCCGCTAGGCGGATAGGGTTTCATTTGTTGTCCGAGGCGTCGTAAAGTCAGGCCATGGCTACTTTTGAAGATCTCTTTGCCGAACTGTCCGAAAAGGCTCAGACCCGCCCCGAGGGTTCTGGGACTGTTGCTGAACTGGACAAGGGCATCCATGCGATCGGAAAGAAGATCATCGAAGAAGCCGGCGAAGTGTGGATGGCTGCCGAATACGAGACTCTTGACGATCTCGCTCTTGAGATCTCGCAGCTCTTCTACCATGCGCAGGTCATGATGATTGCCAAGGGCCTGACCCTCGACGACATTTACAAGAAACTCTAAGCATTTTCGTTGAAGGATCTCCATGCTTCGCATTGCTGTGCCCAATAAGGGCTCACTGTCTGACCCTGCTGTTCGTCTGCTTTCTGAGGCTGGCTACAACACTCGTCGCCACGGTCGTGAGCTTGTTCTTACCGACACCCTGAATGATGTCGAACTCTTCTTCCTGCGTCCGCGAGACATCGCGGTCTATGTGGGACGAGGCTCCATTCAAGCGGGTATCACCGGTCGCGATCTGCTACTTGACTCTCAGACTCAAGCAATCGAGCATTTCCCGTTGGGTTTTGCTCGTTCAACGTTCCGTTTTGCAGCTCCTACCGGCACGATTACCTCGATTGAACAGATCAACGGTAAGCGCGTTGCTGCGTCATATGACCATCTGGTGAAGTCATATCTTGATGAGCGTGGTGTGGATGCTGAGGTCGTTCACCTTGATGGGGCAGTGGAGTCCTCGGTGCGCCTGGGTGTTGCTGACCTGATTGCTGACGTCGTCGAAACCGGCTCAACCCTGAAGGCTGCCGGCCTTGAGGTGTTTGGTGAGCCTTTGGCGAAGTCAGAAGCTGTTCTGATCACACGTCCCGATGTCGTTGACGATCCGGCGCTGGCAACGCTGGTCAAGCGCCTCGAAGGTGTTCAGGTTGCTCGCAAGTATGTGATTGTTGACTACAACGTTCGCGAGTCTGCTCTTGATGCGGCGATCGCTATTGCGCCTGGCTTTGACTCTCCGACTGTTTCTCCATTGCAGGATTCTGCGTGGCGAGCGGTTCGCGTGATGGTGGAAGCACACCAAGTGAATCCGATTATGGATCAGCTTCACGAGGCTGGAGCCCGAGGAATTATCGTCACCGAATTGCGTGCCTCTCGTCTCTAGAACAGGGCTTTTGCTCGCGAGCATCAGTAGGCTTATGCCTATGGGAAATGACAGCTCGCGCGATGCTCGGTTGCTTGCCTTATTGAATTGTCTGAGGCATTCTGGACGCCCACTGTCTAAGCGGGAGATTCAGGAACAGGTTCTTCAGTATCAAGGACTGACTCGCGATAACTTCGAGGGCCAATTCCAAGACGATAAAGAAACTCTTCACACCATCGGTATCGCACTGACAATGCGGGGAACGAATCCTGATTTCACTTATGAAATTGATCCGAAAGCTTCGGCTCAGTTCCAAGGAGAGAACGTTCGTTTTGATGCCAGCGAGTCACGGCTCATTTCGATGGCAATCAAAGTGTGGGACGATGACGCGAATACGACGGCACTGAAAAAGCTAGCGCTTTCGATGGATCCGCCTGAAACGTCTTTTTCTCACGTGAATATCGGCCTTGATCACAGCGATGTGATTTGTGCGCTGAGCGAAGCAATCACGCATGGGCGCTTTGTCAGCTTTGACTACACGTCTGAATCGGATTCATTCCGACGTAGCGTTGCTCCCCGAAAGCTTGTGATGCGCTCGAACTCCATGTACTTATGGGGTTTTGATATGGATAGGTACGCACCACGTTTGTTCAAGCTGTCGCGGATTGCTTCCGAGATTGAAATTATTGGCGACTCTTTCGACGCACTGGAACTTCCCGAGATCCCGGCAGATCCCTTCACTCTTCTAGAAATCGAGCCTCTTCTTGCAATTCGCGATGACGCATCGCTTGCGATTCGCGCCTACGTCCAACTGACAGGGCGCCTGATAACAGATGGTTGGTGCGAAGCCGTCGGGCTGCGAGCTTCCCGTCATACGTGGATGACGCGCGTTCTCACCGAAGGTGAAGATGTTGTTGTTCTTGCTCCCCACGATTTGAGGGATGAGATCTATGCCCGAATTGACAGGGCCTCGTCGTGGGGAGTTCAGTGATGGGAGCACGATCTACTGACGCGCTTGTTCGCCTGCTCGCGATTCGTGATTGGCTTGCAACGAATGCATATTTCGAACCTGTGCCACTCGACGATGTGGTCCGCCAGTTTGGTGGAACGCGAGACAAGATGCTTCGCGATTTGAATACCCTGTCAGTAGCTGATGATGACACGTTCGATTTCGACGGTCGTTTCTGGGTTGATATTGATCTTCTTCACGACTCAGGTCTTGTCCAGCTGATGTCGCATATTGACGCCAATCAGCTACCGGGCCTTACTCCAAGCGAAGCGTTGGCGATTCGTATCGGTCTTGAGTCTCTGTCGAGTGTTCTTTCCCGAGACCTTGTCGAGCGTATTCCCGCCGTTCTGGACAAGATTGGCCAGCTGGTTGGGGAGCGTGGTGATGAGCAGATTCTGCTTCATCACCGGGATCACCAGTGTCAGAATGCCTTTGCTCTTCTTGACCGTGCCATCGGGCTTCGCAGACCGGTTGTGTTCACCTATACCTCAGCGAATGGGGCGACTCAGCGGCGCGAAGTGGAACCTCGTGAACTTCATTTGGAAGGAACCGGCTGGATGCTTCTTGGCTGGTGCATGATCCACGATGAGTGGAGAACGTTCGCTGTTGACCGGATGAGCGACCTCGAAATCAATATGTCGCGTAAGAATGCCCGGCGGAAGTCACCCAATAGACTGCGTGACAACCAACAACCACTTGAGACACAACAACTGGTTGTTGGCCCCAATGGGCGTTGGGTAGCAGACGAATACCCGCAGGTAATCAGTCGTCAAGTCAACGATAAATTGACCGAACTGTTGATTCCGATCTGGAGCCGACAGTGGTTTTTGACGTTGCTTATTGATATTTCAGAGTCCCTTGAATCCGCCCCGCAGGACTCGCTCGTGCAAGCGGGTGAAGTTGCGCGTCAGATGAAGGCATCATGGGACGAGGTTCTAGCCAGCGTGGAGACATTGTGAGCCCAAAAAGAAGGCGTCAGGCAAGCAAAGCTTCCGGGGAACCACAGCCTGTTGAGCAACTGAGTCCGGCTCAGCGAATGCAGGCGTTTAAGAAGGATCAGCACATCCAACGCACCATGCGTTACGCATGGTGCGAGACCCTCGATTTTCAGGCTGATGATTTCCAGATCGAAGCGATGGATGCTCTCGAAGCTGGACAGTCAGTCTTAGTTGCTGCTCCAACTGGTGCTGGTAAGACGGTTGTGGGTGAATTCGCGACGTACCTTGCTCTCCAGAAGGGAAAAAGAAGCTTTTATACAACTCCGATTAAGGCGTTATCTAATCAGAAGTTTTCGGATCTACGTCGTCGCTTCGGTGAAGACACTGTTGGTCTTTTGACCGGTGATACGTCGATCAACTCTCACGCGCCAATCGTTGTGATGACGACTGAGGTTCTTCGGAACATGATTTATGCGGGCGCGGATCTATCGGATCTTGATTCGGTTGTGCTCGACGAGGTGCACTACCTAGCGGATCGCTTCCGTGGCCCCGTGTGGGAAGAAGTGATTATCCATCTTCCCGCTGAGCAAAAGATTGTCGCTCTATCGGCAACCGTTTCGAACGCTGAGGAATTCGGTACGTGGATCGGTCATGTTCGTGGAGGATGCCGGGTTGTTGTTTCCGAGCATCGTCCTGTCCCGCTGTATCAGCACATGTTGGTCGGGCGACATCTCTATGACTTGTATTCGCCATCGAAGAAGGGCGAATCAACGCGAATCAACCCGGAGCTACGTTCGGCTATCGGTCCGTCGAATCCTGGGAGAATGGGACGAGGTGGAAGGAATTGGCATGAAACTGCTCGTGTCAGACCTCCACGCGAGTCGCGTCCGTCGACTTTGATTGAGCTGGATCGAGCTGGCCTATTACCGACGATCACGTTTGTTTTTTCTCGGGCAGGGTGTGAAGACGCTGTCACCCAGGTTGTTCGCGCGGGAATTTGGCTGACCAATAAAGAAGAGCAGAAGCAGATTGCGACAGCGGTTGATGAGGTAAAAACTCAGGTTGGTGCACAAGACTGTCATGTCTTAGGGATTAATGCGTGGGGTGAGGCACTAGAACGTGGAATCGCAGCGCATCACGCGGGTCTTCTTCCCATTCAGAAAGAGACAGTAGAAAAGCTCTTCACGCGCGGTTTGATCAAAATGGTGTATGCGACTGAGACGCTTGCTCTAGGCATCAATATGCCGGCTCGCAGTGTCGTCATCGAGTCGTTGCGCAAATGGAATGGAGCTGCCCACGTTCAGCTGACACCGGGGGAGTACACCCAATTGTCGGGTCGTGCTGGTAGGCGTGGCATCGATACCGAGGGACATGCAATTGTTCTTCACCGTGGCCAAGTTACTCCTGAAGAGGTCAATGCTCTTGCCTCTAAACGAACATACCCACTGATCAGTGCTTTCACTCCGACCTACAACATGGTTGTGAACCTGCTTCACCATTCGTCGCGGGCTGCCACGCGTGATGTGCTTGAAACATCGTTCGCTCAGTTCCAAGCCGATGGCGGGGTCGTTGAACTTGCACAGCATGCCCGTGCGCTCGCACGCCAGCGCGCCAAGTTCGAGCAGGATATGGAATGTGATCGCGGAGATGCGCGCGAGTATTTTGCGCTTCGTGACGATCTTGTTCTTGCCCAGAAGTCCGAATCTAAGCTGAGGGCTGCCGAAAAACGCAGTGCAAATCGTGTGGCGTTGGCGACCTGTCAGCCAGGAACAATCATTCGTTATGGATCTGGTCGTCGTAGCCTGTACGCGGTGGTTGCGTTCCATTCCGACACTGCTATCGGGCACGTTTCTACAACGTTGATTGGCACGGATGGGAAGTTCCATTCGCTGTCAGCTAAAGATGTCTCATCTTCTTTCGCTGTTGTGGGGTCGATGAAGATTGCCGGCGGATCTGCGGTGCGTCGGAATAAAGAACGAATGAAAATCGCTGATGAACTCAAGCGCCGTATTCGGGTGAAATCTATTGAGATTCCGCTTGATACGCCGGACTTTGATGCGACCAAGAGCGCCCAGATCGAGAAGCAACTGAAGGCTCATCCTGTTCATCAGTGTCCTGAACGTGAACACCATGCGCGTGCAGGGCATCAGTGGGCCCGAATTAATCGCGAGTTGCGCAAGGTGAACGAACGCATTGACTCTCGAACACATTCCGTTGCCCATAAGTTCGACCGAGTATGCCAGGTTTTGGAGGAGCTAGGCTTTCTTGACGGCGATACTGTGACCGACCAGGGTGAACGTCTACGTCATATCTTTGGCGAGCGCGACATCATCGTCATGGAGTGTTTGCGAAGCGGAGCGTGGAGCGGATTGGATGACGCGGAATTGGCTGCGATCGTGTCGACGTGTGTGTTTGAGTCGCGTCGTGAAGATGGTGCGCGTCCTGCACTCCCGGTTGGTCTTTCAAAGAATTTGACGCGCGCACTCAAGGCAACATTTCAAGCAAGTGCGAAGGTCGCAGAGGTTGAGAAGCGAGCCGGACTTGAACCGACAACTGAGCCTGATTCGGGAATGATGGAAGCGTGTCTGGCGTGGGCTCATGGGGCATCGTTGGGAACCTCGCTCGATGGCGAAGAGATGCTCGGTGGCGACTTCGTTCGTTGGATTCGTCAGGTCATGGATCTGTTGGATCAGCTGCGTCATGACACTGACGAAGCGATGGCGTCGCAGGCGAAGCGTGCTCGACACCAACTTGTTCACGGCGTAGTAGCGTGGTCGGTGTTATGAAAAATACTTCTTTGATTGTTGATGTTTTTCTCAGCGCCCTTGCGGGCGTAGGAATGTGGGCAGCCTTCCCGTCCCTGTCGTTATGGTGGCTGATCTTTCCGTCTCTTGCTCTCTATTTTTCACGTGTGGATCATTCGACTCTTTCACGCGGACTGCTGAACACCGTTGTTTTTGGTTTTTCCTGGTGGCTTCCTCTGATTCACTGGGTGACGCTGGCGACCGGAGGATATGTACCGTGGGCTGCTCTTGCTACGACTCAGGTGATTGCGTTGTGCCTGTGGGCAGTGATCGCGCGTCTGTCACAGTCGATTCCAGTGGTGAATTCTCCGTTGGGACAGCCTTGTGTCTATGCATTGACGTGGGTGGGTGTCGAGCAGCTTCGTAGTCACTATCCCTGGACTGGTTTTCCGTGGGGAAATGTCGCGATGCCACAGGTTGATTCACCACTTGGTCACCTTGCCCCGTGGGGTGGGGAAGTGGTGGTGTCATTTGTGAGCGTTGCCCTCGCAGTTGCGCTTCGGAGAGTGTTCTATTTCCGCTCAGATTTGGGCGATGAGCATTGGTTCACGAGGCCGGCTCTGCTTGTTGGAAGTCTCGGCGTATTTTTTGCCGCGTGGATGATTCCGCTTCCTTTGTCGCAAGAGGCGGGCACGATTCGTGTGGGAGTTGTTCAGGGAGACGTTGAACTACCGGGAGCACACACCTTTGCTATCGAAGGTAAGGTCACAACGAACAATTCTGTGATGACTCAGGAGCTTGTGGCTCAGTCTGATCCTGTCGATCTGCTGATCTGGGGAGAAACCGGCGCCGATCGTGACCCGAGAGAATCCGGTTTGGTTGCTCAGCTTGTTGATTCTTCGGCCACGTTGGCTCATGCGCCGTTGCTCTTCGGTTTCGCGAACGTTAAAGATGATAAGCGTTGGAATTGGTTGGGCGTCTGGTACGAGTCCGAGGGACTCGATGAAGAAAGCCTCTATGCTAAGCAAAAGCCTGTTCCTTTTGGAGAATTCATTCCTTTCCGTTCGCTGATTTCGAAGCTTGCTACCCAGGCTGCTCAGATCAATATGGACATGGCTGCCGCTGATAATCTTGCATTAATGAATGTTCATCTCCATGATTCGCGGACGATTCCGATCGCTGTAGGGATTTGTTTTGAATCCGCTTACCCGGCGGTGATTGGTCCTGGTGTTATGGCAGGTGGACAGCTCATTGTCACTCCGTCGAATAACTATCATTTCCAATCTTCATCGGAGTCTGCCCAGCAGAATCAGCTTCTGCGTTTGAGAGCAATGGAGTATTCGCGTTCAGCGATCCAAGCGTCGACTACCGGAATGTCGTCAGTGATTTTGCCGGATGGTCGTATGAAGGCGACAACCGATCCTCACAGTGCTGCGTGGCTTGCTGACTCGGTGCCTCTGAGGACGTCGATGACGAAGACTGCTGAGTTGGGGGAGTTGCCCGCTCAGATGGTTATGGGAGCAACGGGTGTGTACGGCGTTTTTGCCTTGCTCTATGCGTCGATTCAGGCTGTGGTGAACTGGAACTCTCTAAGGCGTCAAAATAGGATCTGACCTGCATAAATATGCTTTAAATTGTGCGTGAAACGTTCGATAGAGGGTATTATTATGTCAGATACTCCTCGCTTCGCTCAGGAAGTCAGGAGTATCTGGAGGCTTTATTGAGTTGAGCAAGCCAAGCCCAGGGGTGTCAGCCCTTACGATAGTGACCTTCGGGCTGAAGGCGCCCTTCGCGGTATGCGGTGAGCTGTTCGTTAAGGACAACTTCAAGTTCTTCAAGACTGCGGCGCTCGCGAAGCATATCCCAGTGGGTGCGAACAGCCTTGGCGGGCTTTGTTTCTTCATCTTCTGGCGCATCGCCAATCAGTTCAGCAGAACTACCGCAACGGCATTCCCAAGTTGCTGGCGGAGTTGCTTCGCTAGCAAGAGGAACCTCGAACTCGTGACCGTTCGGGCAGACGTACGAAACGGTGTAGCGTTCGGCAAAGACGACACCGTCTTCAGACTCCATAGACTTTGCGCCGATCTGCATTCCTCGGAGCGCGCGATCTGCCATGGTGATCTCCTTAAGGTCATTGAAGCTAGCACTCTATTTTAGCGGAGATATCAGCATTTGCATTACTAGCGGATCTCTCGCACACGAAGCTAAAGCCGATAATGTACATTATGTCAGAATTGTTGGGGTTTTGATCCATCTTCAATTCCATGCACTCCTCTCACAAATGGTTGCCAACACCACGATGAATCCACCGTGCAACCGGAAGAAAAGTAGACAACGATAGGTAGGGACATCTATGGAATGCGAAAGGAAGGGATGACATGAGTGTTGCACTGAAAACCGATCAGCGGACCGCCGTTTCTGGTGCTTCAGCGAATGTCCGAAAACCCCTCCCTGAAATTGCTCTTGTCGGAACCTGTGCTCTGCTCTATTCGCTGATGTGCGCCATTGCGCCCGTTACGCGAGTTGCTGCAGTTCGGCATGCACGTCAGATTCTGCGCCTCGAAAACTATCTCGGGATCAACGTCGAACTCGCGCTCAACACATGGCTCTCCCACCACCCGTGGCTCGCCAATGTTTCAGCGGTTTTCTATTCCGTTTCATTCTTTGCCGTGACATTCACAGCCTTGGCCATCGTGTGGGTGAAACGCCCAGACCGCTACGATTTCGTTCGCAACTCACTCTTCGTGATGACTGGTGGCGCAATGATCACCTATTGGGTGTATCCCCTGGCTCCTCCGCGATTCTTTCCCTCACTGGGGTACGTCGATGCCGTAGCTACCCAATCAACGCTTGGCTCTGGATACTCGACTGCCTTTTCTTATTTGGCGAACTCTTATGCTGCGATGCCATCCATGCACACGGGCTGGGCTGTATGGAGTGCCATTGTTCTAGGTACATTTGTCTTTAAGACCTGGCGAGCCCGAGCAATTCTTGCCCTGCATCCCCTCTACACAATCTGGGTAATCCTTGCGACCGCCAATCACTACGTGCTGGACGCAGTGGGTGGTATTGTGTTCTGCTTACTTGGTTTCCTTCTGACCACTCTCATCATTACTCGAGTATCACAGCGTCAATCACTTGAAGCCCGAGGTGTCTGAGCGGGGGCATTCGGCCTAGCCGATACTCTTGAACCTATGAAGTTCGGAGTAGATTTTGGCACCACCCGCACAACCGTTGCCCTCGTTGATCGAGGCAACTATCCCCTGATCTCATTCATCTCCCCCGATGGTGACGCCTTTGACCACGTCCCTTCGGTTGTTGCTCTGGATGACAAAGGCTTGCTCTTTGGCTTTGAAGCTCACGAAGCAGCTCTCGGAGGCGGCGAACACATCCGATCTTTCAAGCGCCTTCTATCCGACCCTGACGTCACACCTCGGACAACTCTTCGCCTCGGAAACCGCGACTTCCTGATCATCGATGTTCTTACTCGCTTCCTGGAGTACGTCGCAGGTATGGTACGAGAGAATTCATCCGCCGTTATCGAAGGCGATGAACCGCTTGAAGCGGTCATCGGTATCCCCGCGCATGCGTGGTCTGCTCAGCGTTTTATGACCCTTGAAGCATTTAAAGCAGCCGGTTGGCACGTCATCGAAATGATGAACGAGCCCTCAGCTGCAGGTTTTGAATACACCCACCGCCATGCTTCCAGCTTGAACGCAAAACGCACTCGGGTCCTCGTTTACGACTTGGGCGGTGGCACCTTCGATGCTTCTCTTGTCGAAGCAGTCGGGCGCGACCACACTGTCCTCGATTCCGCCGGCGATAATCTACTGGGCGGAGACGACTTCGACATGGTGCTGGCACAGGTCGCACTTCGCAACGCCAACGTGATGCCCGCTTCTCTGAGTGATATGGAGTGGCAAGCGCTGATCGAAGAATGCCGCGTTGTTAAAGAATCGCTGAACCCCAACAGTCGCAACGTTGTCGTCACCGTTGGTGACATTCCGATCTCGTTTTCCGTCAAGGACTACTACCAGGCTGCAACTCCGCTTGTTGAACACACACTGGAGGTCTTAAATTCACTCCTTTCCCCCACAGAAAACGGTGGCGAACGCGTGATTCCAGAGGACGTTGCCGGTCTTTATGTTGTTGGTGGCGCTTCTGAATTCCCACTAGTCTCGAGGGTGCTCCGTCGTCGATTTGGTCGTCGCGTCCATCGTTCGACTCACAACGCCGGCTCGACGGCTATCGGCCTTGCCATTGCGGCCGATGAACAGGCCGGATACACCGTGTCAGAACGTCTTGCGCGCGGGCTTGGCGTCTTCCGTGAATACGATTCGGGCGCATCCCTCTCCTTCGACCCGTTACTTACCCCCGATGATCGATGGACACCGGGCGAAGACACCCTTGTTGTTCGGCGTTACATGGCTGCCCACAACGTTGGCTACTACCGCTTTGTTGAGTATCGCAGCGTGGACGAGCAGGGCGTTCCGCGTGGTCAGGTAAGCCCAGCCGGCGAAATCATCATGCCGTTTGATCCTGTGCTACAGGGTGAAGACGTTGACCTGAAACATGTTTCGGTTGAGCGCACTGACATCGGGCACCTTATCGAGGAACGCTACCGAGTAGATGAGAACGGAATCGTTGACGTTGAAATTGTTGACACTGAAACCGGTTACACGCGGTCTGCGCACCTGGGCTGAGCGACAAGCGATCAACGAAAAGAGGGGCGGTGATGAATAATCACTGCCCCCTGACATAGGCGATGACCTATGAAAGCAAAGCTTTAGGAAATCGAACGGAGCTTACGCTTGCGAAGTTCTGCCAGTTCATCAACGTGGTCGCTCAAACGCTCAATAGGAAGCTCAGCAAGAGAGCCTTCAACCTCGCGCCACACGCGACCAACGGCAATGCCGAAAACGCCCTGACCACCCTGAAGAAGGTCAATCACCTCATCCGTCGACGTGCATTCGTAGACTGACGCGCCGTCACTCATCAACGTGATGGATGCGAGGTCGTCCACTCCCCTGTTCTGGAGTTGCGAAACTGCTTGACGAACCTGCTGAAGAGAAACGCCGGTATCCAGAAGCTTCTTGACGATCTTCAAAACAAGAATGTCTTTGAACGAGTACAGGCGCTGCGAACCTGAACCTCGTGCGGCACGAACGGAAGGCTGAAGGAGACCGGTGCGAGCCCAGTAGTCGAGCTGGCGGTAGGTGATGCCAGCGGCTGCACATGCGACGGGACCACGGTATCCGAGGCCTTCACCGTCAATGCCTTCAAGGGGATCACCGAAGAGCATCGCTTGGCGCGATTCGGCCTCGTATGGTTCGGCGCTCACTAGGACTCCTGCAATAATGAAAGACGTATCAGTTGATGGTGATACCACGCTATGCGTTATTGAACGCAAGGTCAATGACACGACCGGCGAGCCTCAAGTTCAACTTGAACTTGAGGGTTGAGATCCCCTCTTAGAGAATCTGACCAACAGAGATTCGCAAGAACTCTCTGTGCAGGTCAGCAATGATTTCGGCAGATTCAGTCACCTTCGCGTTCAAACGTTCATTGTCAGATGAACGTCCACGCGAACGAGTAGATTGAACAGTCTGATCAATCACGTCAGAACAACGATCCGCACTGAGTTTCACTGCACGCAACAGACGAATATCGAATCCTTGGGATTCAAGAGTGGCAACGTGTCGCACAATCTGCAACGAGCGCACTGGGAAATAGCCCGCAATATCAGGGGCAATCAATCCTGCAGAAGAATAACGTTCCAGCGTTGAGATATCGACGCCGGCCAGATCGGTCAGTTCCCTAGCCGACAGATAGGGAGAAGACGGCGTGACGCTAACGCCCTCAGAAGAAACGATACGAGGCCGCCTGACTGCTTCAACCTGATGACCCGCATCAAGGGCGCGCAGGTGCTCACCGATTACTCGAAGAGGAGTAAAAGAGTCGCGCTGTTGTGTCAGAACATAACGCATACGTTCCACATCGGTCTGCGAGTACTTGCGATAGCCCGACTTCGTACGCGCAGGAGTGACCAACCCCTGGTCATCGAGGTAGCGAACCTTCGACACGGAGATAGCAGGAAACTCTTTCTTGAGTTCCTCGACGACTCTACCGATCGAAAGAACCGGGTCCCTGGACGCATCGTGTGGCCACGGCCCCGTAATACTCGTGTGTTCAGCCTCAGAGCTGAACTGTGCAGCCTGAGAACTCATGCTTGCAAGGGCGAAGGCTGGTATGTCAGGCGATACTTTCCAATCTGGACCTCGTCGCCAGCGTTTAAACGAATGGAGTCAACGCGCTCCCGATTCACATACGTGCCGTTCAACGAACCGGAATCACGCACAATATGACCGCCGTCTTCAGCCTTGAACTGGCAATGCTTACGGGAAACGGTCACATCGTCTAAGAAAATATCGGATTTCGGGGAACGACCAGCATTCGTTACCTCACTGTCGAGAAGGAAACGAGCACCCGAGTTCGGGCCACGCTGAACGATCAGCAGAGCAGAACCAGCGGGAAGTGAATTCACCGCTTCCTGGTCGCGTGCAGACAACACAAGAGGAGCATCAACTTGCTCTTCAACCGGCGAAAGTCCAAAGATGGAAGTTGCGGTTGGATCGAAATCGTTAGTGGATTCCATGATCTCCCCCTGTGATAGACGCATTCATTACCCTCAATAGTCTAAAGGGTACAGGGCAAACGTACTTACTCGTCAGAAGATTTGGACTCTTCTGACGTATCAACCACGGCGTATTGAGGCTGAGGCACAGAAGACACAGAATCAATCGAAATGTGCCCAACCACTGAAACCGTCACATTCGCGTCCTTTGCGCGCATCTGGGCAGCCGAACCAGCTTGAATCTCTAGAGCAGTCGCGATCGTCTGACCCTCGCCGATCACATGCCAATCATACGGTTGCGACAAGACAACGCCATCGACCGCAATCATATTATTGTCAGACGTAAACGCGCTCCGGGTGGAAAGACGCACGCCGTTCAACTCGATTGCCTCAGCCCCGGCATTACGTAACTCCCCTAGCGTCATCACGAACTCGGTAGCCGTTAAACGATTCGCTTCATCACCGATGTGTATGAGCACCCCGGGTCCCTCGACAGGAACTCTGCCTGCATTGATCTGAGCGAGCTGATTAATCTTCCGAGCCGTCTGAGCCGCCGCTTCTTGCTCCGACTCGTTGGCTTCAATCTCGGCAACCTGCTGTTGCAAAGCAGAACGCTCCTGACGAAGGTTATTCTCCTGAGAATTCAGCTCAGAAAGCAACGCAACCAAGTCTTGTTCGCTCAAGGCTTCCAAGGGATCTTCCCGTTGAGCACGAACGGTTGTCACCAGCGCAAAACCAAGAATGAAACAGATCAGAACAAGGACAAGGTGAATCGTGCGCGGAACGGCAAAAAGAGCTTGAACAAACTGCGCGCGACCCGGCTTCATGTCCTTTTCAGCGGACGCAACCTCGTCCCTTCGAGAAGCTCCATGTCGCCCATGACGCGAATTCTTCGAATCTAAACTCATGGACTTTACGCCTTAAAAATCAGACGACGAATCGACGCTGTATTCGAAAAGATACGAATACCCAACACGACGATGACGGCCGTCGTAATCGCGGACCCCACCCCAAGCTGAGTTCCCAACCACACAAGCAAACAGGCAACAACGACATTCCAGAAGAACGACGTGATGAACACGCGATCATGGAACACCCCTTCAAGCCAAGCGCGTGTCGCGCCAAAGAGAGCGTCCAAGCCCGCGATTACCGCAACCGGCAAGAACGGCTGAAGCCAAACCGGAATCGTCGGATCAAGGAAAAGTCCCAAGATAATGCCAGCCGCTAGGCCAATAACAACAACCATGACTATTCTCCTTGGGAATTCGACGCTACCGCATACTGCGGAGTACGGACATTAAGCGCTGGCATTTGAATTTCGGCGGTGCCCGCAGCCGAGATTTCAATGCCGTTCATTGACTTCGCAGTTGAAAGAAAATCACCTGTTGACCCGCGCACAAGACCAACGGACAGTGTGTTCGCATCTCCGATAGCTCTCACCTCGTACGGAGATTCAACGGGAGTGACGTTCACAAGAATTGCCGAACCAGCAGTACGAATAAACGTGCCTGGGCCAATTCGTAGGTCATTGATTGAAATTGCCTCGGCTCCCCCAGCCCAGAGGGCATTCACGATCACATTCAAGTCAATGTCGCGGACCTGACCTCGGGACCCTTGTGTCAGCGTTTTTGCTGATGACGAGTCCTTGACCGTGACCGTAATTCCCGGACCAACCACGGGTTCCATTGCATTCGTCAGTGCAACCGAAGGATCAACGAGGACCTGAGGAGCTGTCGACGACGCAGCTTGGTTGACGCGGGTGGACAACGATTGAACGTTGTCCTGAAGTGAAGCCACGACGCTTTGACTAGATTGTGCCTGATCGCGAAGGCTTTGAGTAATGTCAGCGTCCTGAGCGGTACGCAATGACATCACTGCGATTGTGAGCGTGAAGCCGAGCGCCAGCGTGAAAACAAAAGCGATCGGGCGATGCCACCAATGTTTGGGATGCTGAGTATCGTCATAGCTTTCGTACCCAACATCGAGCGGATTATTCAGCAACGAGGTCAGCAACGACATCGACGTAGCAGGATCATTGCCTTGCGCCGGCGAAGAAGACGTTGTGTGCGTGTTGTATTCTTGCACGCCTACATCCAGGTGCGTTGTACGTTAATTGCACGAGATGCGTAATCAACATGCTCAATGAGAAGACGTCTTAACGGCCATGCTGCATTCTCGTGTTCGCCGAGCCAACGATTCACCCGATCAATATGGTCCTCGACGCTTTCGGGACTGTCGGCATAAACCGGGAGCGAAAGAAGGCCCTTGATGTAGCGAATCGACAGGGCAATCGAGTGCGTATTCCAGAAGTATTCAAGTGAGCCAAGACCGCGGTCAATGAAGCTTGAGCCTTGCCACGAGGATGCAGCAAATCCGTCGAGGATTGCGCTCAGTGTGTCGTTTGCGATCCCGTCAACGAAGAGTTTCGACCACGAGGCCTCACGTTCTTCTTCGTACGGCAGAGCTGCAATTGCGCGTTCTGATGCGGTCTTTGCTTCGCCTGTTGGGGAAGTGGCGAGCCATGCTTCAATACGATCGCGTCCGATCGAACCAGAAGCAGCAATGACAGTACGAGCTGTCCAAACGATCTCGCTGGTCAAAGTATTCGCATACGATTCCACGGTCTGACTAATCGCGGGATCATCGGTCATCGGATAGGTAAAGAACAGGGTCTTTAACCATGCGCGACTACGATCCGTGGCGTGCTCACGCGACAGACGTAGCGCAAGCCTTCCTACCGTTGTCGCAATCGCGGCACGCTGTTCCTTTGGCACGTAGGTGCCCAGGGTAATGCGACCGAGCTCCAACAAGCGATCCGCAAGTGTCTCGTCGACTTCGTTTTCTGCATGACGGAATGCTGCAAGAGCGAAGTCACTGGGGTTCAAGCGGCAGTCACGGACACCGTTGAACAGGGCGCCCCACACGACGCATCGCGTCATCAGGTCGGGACATGCCGAAATGAAGGCAAGCGCATTGGATGCTGAGCGATCGTCGAGGTAGGTGACCGCATACGTCAGATCGCCGTCATTGACGACGAGTAGATCCATATCCGTAATACCGGCTGGTTGGCTAAGAAGCCCCGCGGGATCAACCTCTTGGGATCGACCTTCCATTGTCAGCTCAAAACGATGCGTCATCTGAAGCTGATCGCGTTTCATCGCCCACGTTGTGACATCGAAACGATGCGGGCGAGTCGTATCTGACTCAGACTCATCCGTGATCTGGAAATTGGTGACGCTACCAATACGGGAGATATCAAAGTGAGGAACGAGTTTCGAAGGACCGGAGGTAGTAAGCCACGTGGACACCCAGTGGGATAAGTCTTTGCCCGTTGCTTCCTGCAAACAGTCGACGAGGTCCTGGAATGAGGTCGATCCGAAAGCATGGCGTTGGAAGTAAATTCGCGTGGCTTCAAAGAAGGCTTCTTCGCCGACGGTTGCTACCAACTGGTTGAGTACCGAAGCGCCCTTGGCATAGGTGATGCCGTCAAAGTTGGTCTTGGCTGCGCCAACGTCGGGAATGTCAGCAATGATCGGGTGAGTTGTAGGCATGAGGTCTTGCTCGTAGGCCCAGATTTTGCGACCTGCAGCAAATGTGGCCCTCTCCCCCGTGTACACGGTTGCTCGGCTTGCTGCCAGGGCACCCTGATTCTCGGCGAATGACTCCTTCAACCAGAGGTCGTCCCACCATCGAGGTGTCACAAGATCCCCAAACCACATGTGGCACATTTCGTGAAGAATCGTGTTTGCTCGACGCTGACGCTGGGCGAAGGTCGGGGTGTCACGTGAGAGGTATGAGTCGTTAAAGGTCACGCATCCCGGATTCTCCATGGCTCCCAAGTTGTATTCGGGAACGAAGATCTGATCGTACTTGCCCCAAGGGTATGTGATGCCATAGTGCTGGTGGTAGAAGTCCAAGCCAGCGCGCGTAACGGAAAGAATGTCGTTGGAATCAATCGCTTGAGCCAAGCTTGAACGGCACATCAAGCGCAGTGGGACGTCAATCTTCTGACCGTCGTTTGCTCCCCCACTCCACGTACCTCCGTCAATGACAGCCCAGTCACCGGCAACGACGGCGGTGATGTAGCTGGACAACAGGCGCGTTCGAGCAAAGACATGTCGTGTGCCGTTTTCAATGGGTTCGGTATGTAGCTCTGCTCCGTTGGAGGCAACAACCCAGTGTTCCGGTGCATCGACGATGAATGACCACTCGGCTTTCAAATCTGGTTGGTCGAAGCATGGCCATGCGCGGTGAGCGTCTTGGGGTTCAAACTGCGTGTACAGGTAAACGCGTCCATCTTCTGGATCAATGTATCGATGCAGACCTTCACCGGAGTGTGAATACGGGCACCGCGCCTGAACCTCAACCGTGCACTCAGTATCGACGGGCAGGCTACTGAGGGCCAGACACTCGTCATTTTGCGTGATCTCTCGCGCCTCGCCATTCACACTGAGCCGGGTAACCTGGCCTGCGATGTCGACGAAGGTGGAATCCGCGTGGGAAGTCAGGGTGAAGGTGGACGTAACCACAAACTCGGTATTGTCTTGGCTATCCCCACCGCGCACATCAAGATTGACCTTCATCGTCGAAAGGTCGATTGCGTGTGAACGTTGACGGGCTTCATCGCGGGATAGGACGTGCATAACCGTAGTTTACGGCGCGTTCTTAAACACTTCGAGAAGCGATTGTAAGCGTTTCGCTATCCGGCGCTACAGTATGAGGCATGAGCTCAGTCGTAGATATTCGCCCCTCAGTTGTGCCACTTAGTGTTCCGATTGCTCTGGCCAACGTTGGTTCCTATTCAGTGTGCGACGCCTTGGGAAATCCTCTCAGGGATCCAAACGGGCTTACCATCACGGGCATTACCGTTTCCTCGAACGACTGCGAAGAAGGCTGGGCGTTCGTCGCTATTCCTGGGCTCACCCAGCACGGAGTTCGTTTTGCCCACGCGGCAGCCGAGGCTGGTGCAACCCTCCTTGTCACGGATAGCGAGGGAGCGAAGCGAGCAATCGATCAGAAAGTCGGACTGCCGATCGTTATTCTTAAGGATCCTCGTCGATGCGCAGCGACTATAGCCGCAACTCTCTACGGCCAGCCTGCGACAAAGTTGAAGACGATGGCCGTGACCGGCACAAACGGGAAGACCACTACGTCGTTCCTCATGCGTGCAGCTCTGGGCGTTGAGTTTCCGAATCCCTCCATCTGCGGAACCGTCGAAACACGCATCGGTAACCTACGTTTCCGTTCCGATCAGACTACGGCTGAATCCCCTGTCATCCAGCGCTTCCTTGCCCAAACACTGGAAGAAGGACTTGGCGCAGCGGTTATTGAAACAAGCTCTCACGCTCTGAGCTTCGAGCGCGTTGACGACATTGTGTTTGACGTTGTCGGCTTCACGAATTTGCAACACGATCACCTCGACTACTACGGCGACATGGAGAACTACTTCGTCGCGAAGAAGTCGCTGTTTACTCAAGAACACTCACGACGCGGTGTTGTATGCGTCGATGACGAGTGGGGCCAGCGTCTTGCCCGCGAAGCTGAAGTACCGGTGACAACCGTTGCCGCGCTGAGCTCGAACGAAGCCGAGTGGCACGTTGAAAATACTCACCCCGACCGTTCGATCGGTCGCACGGTCTTTACGTTGGTGGATCCGAATGGCGCAGGGCATGATGTTGCAATGCCGATTCTTGGTGAAGTGAACGTTCAGAACACTGCCGTCGCCATTGTTGCTGCCGTTCAGCTTGGCTATGACGTGGATGCAGTCATCGCCGCCATTGAAAAGGCGGAGCAGGTTCCAGGGCGCATGGAAATGATTAATCCCAAGCCTCATAATCAACCACTCGTCATCGTCGACTACGCCCATACTCCCGAGGCTCTTGAGTGGACTCTGCGCTCAACAGCTGAGCTGACGAATGGAAAGCTTCATATCGTATTCGGTACCGATGGAGACCGTGACGCATCAAAGCGTGAATACCTTGCCGAAATCGCGGCACGAGAAGCTGACGTCTTGTGGGTGACCGACGAAAATCCACGTACTGAAGACCCGCAGTCTATTCGCGACTATCTGTTGCGCGGTATTACTTCGGTACGTCCGGACATGCACGATGTAACAGAAATTAAGACGTGCCGTCGCGATGCAGTGCGCAAAGCAATCTTGGCAGCCCAGCCAGGTGACACGGTGATTATCACCGGCAAAGGCTCGGAGTGGTATCAAGATTTCGAAGGCATTAAACACGAGTACAACGATGTTCCCGTATCGCGCGAAGTGCTCTACTACGACGTTCGTTCGCACATCTAAGAACGTGTGAGATTGCGCGTGAGCGCAAGGCTGACACCGCTTATGGGTGTGATGCCACGTAAGATGAACGGGTGAATGACGAGAACCTGAATCAGGACCTAGCCGCCGAAGAAGAATCTGAGCTACGCGCTCAGCACATGCGAGCCTCTCTTGCTCAATTCGAGCTTGACGAGGACGATCTTGCACTGATCGACGGTGAAGCTTCTTTCGATGAGCGTAAAGAAGAACTCGCCGGTCTACCGGTTCTCGCCGTCGTTGGACGCCCGAACGTCGGCAAATCAACGCTGGTCAACCGCATTATTGGTCGTCGCGAAGCTGTCGTTCAGGACACTCCCGGTGTTACTCGCGACAGGGTCTCCTACCCCGCCGAATGGGCAGGTCGCGACTTCACAGTCGTCGACACCGGTGGTTGGGAAATCGACGTTAAAGGTCTAGACCGTTCGGTTGCTGAGCAGGCAGAAATTGCCGTTGACCTTGCCGACGCCGTCGTTCTGGTTCTTGACGCAACCGTTGGCGTCACCGCTTCAGACGAACGCATCGTTACGATGCTTCGATCAAAAGGCAAGCCGGTGATTCTGGCAGCAAATAAGGTTGATTCTCCTCAACAAGAAGCCGACGCCGCTTACCTGTGGAGCCTCGGAATGGGTGAGCCCCACCCGATTTCTGCACTCCACGGCCGCGGTATCGGCGACTTGCTGGACACCATCATGGATGTTCTGCCCGATGAATCCGCCGTGGCAAGCGCACTGCCTCAGGGGGGGCCTCGTCGCATCGCACTTGTTGGACGCCCGAATGTCGGCAAATCTTCTCTGCTCAACGCGCTCGCGCAAGCCGAACGTGTTGTCGTCAACGAACTTGCTGGCACGACCCGCGATCCTGTCGACGAACTCATTGAGCTTGATGGGCGCCTCTGGTCGTTTGTTGACACCGCCGGTATTCGTCGCAAGATGCACCGTACGACCGGTGCTGATTACTACGCGTCGATTCGCACCCAGGCAGCAATTGAGAAGGCGGAAGTTGCTCTTGTCCTCTTCGATGGCTCCCAGCCACTGACAGAACAGGATATTCGCGTCGTTCAGCAGGTCGTTGATGCTGGTCGTGCACTGGTGATTGTCACGAACAAGTGGGATCTCGTTGACGAAGACCGCCAGAACGAACTGAAGAACGAAATCGAACGCGAACTTGTCCAGGTCCAGTGGGCTCCGCGAATCAACGTGTCCGCTCTGACCGCGTGGCATACGAACCGAATTACGCGTGCACTCGACACGGCTCTTGCCGGTTGGGAAACGCGTATCCCCACAGGTCAGCTGAACGCGTTCCTCGGCCAACTCGTTGCCGCCCACCCGCATCCGCTACGTGGCGGTAAGCAACCTCGTATTCTTTTTGGCACGCAGGTGTCATCACGTCCCCCGCGTTTTGTCCTGTTTACAACGGGTTTCCTTGACCCGCAATATCGCCGTTTCATTGAACGCCGTTTGCGTGAGGAATTCGGCTTTGAAGGAACTCCGATTCAGATCGGTATGCGCGTTCGCGAACGCCGCCGCAAGTAACGGGCACTGAACCAACTCGTTTTACACGTCAACCCTGTGGATAACTACCACGGGGTTGACTTTGTGCATAAAGTCTGTTTCGTACCATTCGCTGTTGAGCTCACCCAAGGAGTAATGATGCTTCACTGGACAACACTTTCTTCCCCCATTGGCGACCTGATGCTCATCAAGTCCGGCAAAGGCATCGTCAGAGTTGCCTTCGAATGCGAAGACTTCGCCACAGTACGACGTAATGTCGCACACTCGTTGAATGATGAGATGGTCGAAGACAGTAAAGAACTGTTTGAGGCCATCGATCAGATTGAAGAGTATTTCGCTGGCCAGCGTAAGACTTTCGATCTTGCACTGGACTGGTCCCTGATCTCGGGATTCTATGCGCGCGCTGCCCAACAATTGACGATGGTTCCCTTCGGTACGACATTGCCGTATTCAGGCCTGGCACTGCTTGCAGGTAATAAGAAAGCTCATCGCGCGGCTGCGTCAGCCTGTTCCCATAACCCGTTGCCTATCCTTGCTCCATGCCATCGGATCACGCGAAAAGACGGATCATATGGTGACTACGCTGGCGGGCGCGAAGCCAAAGAGTACCTTCTGACGTTTGAGAAAGAAATTGACGCAAAAACCTATGTCCCCCAGCCCGTACTCAGGCCTCGCTATGTCGGGATTCCTGCTCCAGCGTCAGACTAAATACACCACCATGAAATTCGTTTGGGGGTGTCATCAATGACGATAACACCCCCAAACTCTGCTGTAGCACACGAACGCTGATGATAGTCAGCGCTCGGTTCGAGCCTTCGGGTAGCGATGGTCCTTATCTCCCCACCACGGCATGTATGACACATAACCGTCAGCTGGAGGGTTTGGAGAATCGGGTTCGAAGCCGAGTTCTGCTGGGGTTTCAGGAATGCGATCAACAAGGAAGTACTTGTCCCTGTCATCGCAGTGGGTGCGAACGATCGTCTTGAATTCACTGAGCTCGGGGTACAAAACACCGGTGATCGGATTGCGGCGGTAGCGAACGATCTTGTAGAGCCAGTAGACGAACAGGGCAACGTTCGCGATCAATGCAAGGACTGCACAGATGATGTTCGCGTTCGGATCCATCGTGGAGAAGTTAAAGGTGGAGTTTGGTGGAACGAGGATTTCCGGTAGCAATGTGTTCATAGAAATCCAGAACACTAACGTGAAGCACCTGAACCAAATCCACTGGCCCTTTGCCCATGTGAAGGCGGGAATGGTACATGCCAGAAGAAGGGCTGCTGTGCAGTACCAGGTGTAGTCAGCGAGCGAGTTGTAGAGGAAAGCATGGTTCCACAGGTCGTAGGCAATAACCCACGGCCACACCATGTCAACCCAGATCAGGCCACGAACCTTCTGCTTGCCTGGCGATGTGGCGATGATCTTGCCTAGACCGGTAATTGTGATGATGTTGAGCAAGCCAGCTGCCGCGCTGATCAGGTTCCAGTAGCCACCAATAGTTCTAAAACCGGTTTCTGGATCAATACCGATATGGCGAGCGGAAAGATTCGACGCGACTGCTTCGTACCATGCTTGTGAATGGAGTTCGGCGGTCACGCCCCTGGCTTCCGGAAGGCCCGCGATCATATCGAGAGTGTGAGTGTCATTGACATGTTTCAGGCACTGCCAATCTGCTCCGCACGCATAGTAGGTGTCCGCGTTGAAATAGATGGTGAGGTCACGGATATTGGCTTCCATGATGTTGACTGCGAGACCGATCCAGAGTGCAACACCCAGCCAAATAGCGTATTTGTGCGCCTTTTGCGGATTTTTCTTCGCATAGACAAGGACGGTTCCGGTCATTGTTGCAGTAAGGATCATGATGGCGTATTTGCCGAATGGGAACCAACCGACCATTGGTGTGCCGTGAATCCAAGCATAGGGCATAAGTGCAATGCCACCGATCGTCCAGATAACGAAGATGGTCCAGTTCCACCGCCGGTTGATCTCAGCAACAAGCATCTGAGCGACGAATACCGCTAGCCAAAGTGCATAGACCTTCGGGGAGCCAATTTCCCACAGCCAAAGTGACTCCATCAGTTTCCTCCTTGAAACACAGACGGGATAGTAGTTATTCAGCTAGTCTAGTGAACAAGAAAAAACACGGAGCGAGATTGCCCCAAAGAGGGATTTATAATTCCGCAGAAAGTTCTTTTTAGCAAAGACGCTTAGGACTTTTGGCCGGGGTTTTATTTATCTCCTCCACTTGCCCACAACTGGGCCTTGACGAGAGGAAGAAGAATGTCAAAGAATTCGTCGAAACGTGGCCTTCGCACCGCTATCGGTCTGGGGGCTTTAGGGGTCCTGAGCGGGATGTATGGCTTCAGCCAGCTCAGCGGCAAAGCAACTCCGGAAGAACAAGCATGGCGTTATCCGGGCGACGATTTAATCGACGCAAATTACGATAATGGTTATTCTTCAACCTACGCTATTACAATTGAAGCCCCCGCTTACGCAGTATGGAGATTATTCAAACAAATCGGCGCGGAAAAGAGTGGTTCATTTTCTTCAGAATTCTTAGAAAGAACATTTGCTCGACTCCCCTTCTTTAATTCCTACGAAATTCAAGAAGAATTCCAACAGCCAGATTCCATGATGCCCGGCGATATCGCCGCCTTCGATTACCACGGAATGTCAATGGAATGGGCCGATATTGTCCCCGGCAAATACATGGTCCAGTGGGTCGACACCAAGAATCCGCCAAAGGCACCTGGCTCCTACGCATTCCGTTTCCCTGGAATGACCCACTTCGCAGCAGCATGGTGCTTCTACGTCGTTCCGCTTGAGGGCGGTCGCACGCGTCTGATCAATCACTGGCGTATCGGATACGAACCTGACTCAGTTGCCATGAAGGCCTTGAACTGGGTCAATATCGAGTTTATTGGCGGATGCATGACCCACATGCAGAACATCTACGTGAAGCGCGTTTTGGAGTTCCGTAAGAAGCAGCATCACACCGGCAAGTTCATGCGTGGAGTGCTTGGCGGCCAGTTCTTCAAGTCCGGTACTCCAGCTGGTCGCTACGACGGGACTCCCCTGTTCGACGAAACGTACACACAGTGGTTCCGATACGGCCGTAAGTCGCCTGCAGTTGCTGAGATTCGTATGCCCGTTACCGAAGATCCCAGCTGGCCACCAGTAGGACCGGGAACCCCATGGGAGCACGAGGTTGACGCCGAATACTTCGATGGATGGAGCGAACCCGCATTCGATTGGAACGAGCAGATCCGTCAGAAGATGGAAAAGACCTACTTGCCCAACTGGGGTAAGGAGGCCAAGTGATGGGTAACATCACGCCTCCCGACTATGCGACCCTCTTCTTCTTTGAGAAGGGAGAATGGTGGGACTATGTGATGTTGTTGATCGTCATCGCTGCCCTCGCATTCGCCGCCTGGCTTGCCCAGCGGAACATGTGGGTCGTTCTTGCTCTGTTCATCGTGGTGCCAGTATCGCTGAGTATCTTCTGGTGGCCTCATTCGACCGCTGGGACGAACTCCGCAGGCTGGTTCCCGATTGTGAAGCAGTATTCGGCTCTGCTTGGTAGCCTCTGCTTGGTTGCATTGCAGGTTTTCCCGAAGCTACGACACAACAAGTGGTATCTACTGATCCCCCCACTGTTGCTTAGCGTCAACATTGCCGAGGCTGTTGTTCGCGATTTCCAGTGCTACTTCATTCACGGCATTGATCCCTCTCAGGGAATGGTGACCTGGGGTGGTCCGTGGAACATCATGAACGGCATCGCTGGCATCTTGAACCTTCTCGCGATTTCCGGTTGGATCGGTATCTTCGTGTCGAAGGGCAAGGAACGGGGGCTAATCTGGGGCGATCTGACGATCGGTTGGATTATTGCGTACGACATTTGGAATGTTGCCTACGTGTACAACTGTCTTGCAGACCGAGCGTGGTACTCGGCAATCGCGTTGCTTGCCTCGTGTACGATTCCCGCGTTTATGAAGTTCGGTAAGGGCGCGTGGATCCAGTATCGTGCGTACACGCTGACGTTCTGGTCTGCGGTGGTGTTGACGTTCCCGCACTTCATGCAGGATTCGATGTTCGCTCACCGCAGTGCGCACAATCCATACGCGATGTTCATCATCTCGTTTGCTGCATTGGTTGCGAACATCATTGTGTTCGGTCGCCATGCCTATCGCATCGTGAAACTGCGTCGTAACCCGTTCAAGCAGGAGATTTACTCCGATACTCCGACCTACGTCGAATGGGTACGTGATCTTGCAACCGATGAGGACAAAGAACTGATCGCCCAGCGTATCGGTAAGACTCCCGCGGAAGTTGGGTACGTCAGCTGACGTTTCGGCTTACACGTGATGTGGCCGGTTGGGTGGCACGAGGCCGCCGAGCCGGCCACATCTGTGTGCTTTGAAATCGAACGAGATCAGAAAGAACGTCACAGTCATGTGCTCGGCTTCGTGAACGTAAGCAACGAGGCCGACCGCGATGGCTGAGATCAAGCGAGAAGAAAAAGCCCGGAATTGCTATTAAACAATTCCGGGCGGAATCTCACCATGAGATTCAACATGAGATCGGGGAGGAAACGACGAAGCCCGGAACCTCAATCGTTGAGATTCCGGGCTTTTTGTCGGGCTAGCGGGATTTGAACCCACGACCCCTTGACCCCCAGTCAAGTGCGCTACCAAACTGCGCCATAGCCCGTATTCGGTTTTACTGTCATTTTATCGACCTGACGATCATAGCCCACTTGTGGAATTAAATTCCACTTGGGAGCAGTCCCACGACAATAAAACGGCTTTTGTCACATCCTCGACACAAGATCAGCGTCGATCAGCTTGAGGATTTCCTCCACGACACCATCAATTCCCAGAGCAGTAGAGTCGACGACATCTACGCCTTCGGCCGGTGTCATGAACTCAGAAACCTTGGAATCGGCAGCGTCTCGTTTGCCCACTTGGTCGCGGACAGACTCCAAAAGTTCGTCAGTGACCTTCCCGTGAAGTTCCAATGTGCGTCGACGGAGGCGTTCTTCCTCGTCAGCAAGAAGAAGAACTCGCACGTCAGCATCGGGGCAGACAACGGTCGTAATATCTCGCCCTTCAGCAATCATGCCGGAACCGTTAGCGCGGGCCTCCATCATGCGTCGGCGCTGTTCGCTCGCCATCCACTTTCGAACCGGCAGGTTCGTCGACACCTTCGGAATGGCCAACGCAATACGAGGTTCACGGATCGCCGCTGTCACGTCCGTGGCGCCGATATGGAAAACTGGGCTGACCGGATCAGAGTCCATGATCAGTGGCATTTCGTCAGCCAGAGCGCGGACTCTCTCCTGATCATCAAGATCGATCTCACGATCAAGCGCATACCACGTGAGTGCGCGGTACATCGCGCCAGTATCGAGATAGCCAATGCCCAGACGTGAGGCAAGAGCTTTGGAGATCGTTGATTTACCAGACCCTGCGGGACCATCGATGGCGATAGTGATGCCAACGTGGCTAATAGCGTCGCGTCGAGAGTCATCAGTGAAAGTCATTGTGTCCTCCATACCCATGTTTCAGTTTGAGTAGTTGATGAGTCGCCATCCGCGACGTTCCAAGTCAGCCTCAGCTTCACCAACGCGCGCCGGATCAATCATGATTCGAGCTAAGCCCACCTGCTGACCAGCAGAGTGTTCGAGCACAAGGTCTTCAATGTTGATGTCAATCTCGCCAAGCTCGCTGAAAAGTCGGCCGAGAGCACCGGGCGTGTCGGGAATCAGCACCTCGAGTTCGCCGTAGCGACTGGGGGCTCCACCGTGTTTGCCAGGAATACGCGACACTCCCCTGTTGCCTGCTTCCATAACGCGGTTAACGGCTCCGACGATGCCACCGCGAAGGGGGCCGCGCTGGTTCGCAGCATCCAGGTGAACGATCAGATCATCGAGGTCACAGCGCAAAGCTGTAAGAATCGAGGCAACAGGTCCGGCATTACCGGCTAGAATCGCGGTCCACAGGCGAGGGTCCGAGGCAGCGATACGGGTTGTGTCACGTAGTCCCTGCCCCGCCAGGTTCATTGATTCAGAACGTGCCTCTTCAAGACGTGCGGCGATCAGGGACGACACCAACTGTGGTACATGCGAGACAAGCGCCACCGACTCATCGTGAGTCGACGCATCCATTTCGTAGGGAACAGATCCGACGTCAGTTGCCAGAGTGCGCACGGCGAGGACTGCTGTTGGATCCGAGGTTTCGTGTGCGACGACAACCCAGGGGCGACCGTAGAACAGGTCAGCATCGGCGGCGCCGGCGCCTGATCGCTCACGACCTGCCATAGGGTGCGAACCAACGTAGCGTGAAGCGAGTGTTGGATCGCCCTTTGCAGTGCCAGCTTCAAGCACCCCCTGTGCAACGGCCTTCTTTACTGAAGCAACATCCGTAACGAACGCGGACGGGAATCGTTGCAAGGCCCCGACTACGCAGACGTCTGCAACATCCGGTGGCGTAGCCACAACAACCAAGGCGGGTGTGACATCGCTGGCCTCGGAAAATGGGAAGCCAGCACCGATATCTTGCGCGAGGCGCAATGAAGTTGGTGAAGAATCCTCGAGATATACGTCGACACCTGCCGCGCGGAGATTCAATCCGAGCGAAGCGCCCAGCAAGCCCGATCCAATAATCAGGATCGGGCCGGTTGTGGCGATAGGCCGAGTGGGCATCAGAGACCCACGGAAGAGTACAGAGCGACCAGAGCGTTGCCCTTCACGCGACGTGTGGTGCCCGGTTGCAGGCGATCCAGGTGGATCGGGCCGAATGCGGTGCGCACGAGTTCACGAACCGGGAAGCCAACCTCGTCCATCATGCGACGAACCAGGCGGTTTCGACCTTCGTGAACAACGATCTCAACGGTCGTGATGTCACCGTAGGTGTCGACAACGCGGAAAGAGTCAACGGCAATCGGACCGTCTTCCAGCTCGATTCCGTCAAGCAACGTGCGACGAATGTAAGGCTTCACTTCACCGTGCAGACGGGCAACGTAGGTCTTCGGGACTTCGTACGAGGGGTGGGTCAGACGGTTCGCGAGTTCCCCATCGTTCGTCAGTAGCAGAAGGCCGGATGTGTCGATATCGAGTCGACCGACGTGGTACAGGCGCTCCGGGTAGTCTGCGATCAGGTCTAAGAGAGTCGGTCGACCTTCGGGGTCAGACATCGTGGAGACAACGCCGACGGGCTTGTTGATTGCCAGGACGATCGGCTTCGTGTCTGAGAAGAACACGCGCTCACCGTCAACGTGAATGACCTGCTTCGTTGGATCAACGCGCATGCCCTGGGAACGCACAACCTGACCATCGACCTGAACACGTCCGTCCGCGATCATCTCTTCGCCAGCGCGCCGCGAAGCGATTCCCGCCTGAGACAGTGCCTTCTGCAGGCGAATACCGCCCTCAATGTAGGGATCGTTCCTCACAGCTGTTCCTCCAGTTCGTCCAGCTCATCGCTGTCCGGCAAATACGGTGCCAAGGGCACCAGGTCATCCAGGGATTTAAAACCCATCTTTTCTAAGAATTCGCGCGTCGTTCCGTACAGGTGCGCGCCCGAATCTGTCTCACCGACTTCTTCGATCAGACCTCTAGCTACAAGCGTACGCACTACGGCGTCAACGTTCACGCCTCTAATGTGCGAGATACGCGACCTTGAGATTGGCTGGCGATAGGCAACGACGGCTAAAGTTTCCAGTGCTGCCTGTGACAGACGCGACTGCGCACTGCCCACAATGAAGCGCCCAACGAGGCTGGCCCAGCGCCTCGCGGAGTAGATTCGCCATGCTCCCCCAGTTTGACGTAGTTCGAAACCTGCCGTTCTCTGCCCGTTTTCTCCGCGGTACGAGGCCGATAAGGCGCAAAGGGCGTCATACACTGTTTGGGGATTGACGTGGAGAGCTTCAGCTAGGTCGCCAACATCCACGGGTTCTGGAGCGACCATCAGGATAGCTTCGAGCGGCGCGAAGAGTTCTTCGTAGCCTGACATTTCACCGGTATCAGTCATTGCTCGTCTCCTGTTCCCTGTCGAGGTGAGCCCCATATTCTGCTTCGTCAATGTCAATGTCTGTATCGTCAGTGCCCGTCCAGGTCAGGATGAGTTCTGCAAGCGGTTCGTCTTGAGCGACTTCGAGCGCACGCCTCCTAAACAGCTCGAGAACGGCAAGGAACCTGGAAATGACGACGGCGCGCGACTCGGCGTCCGCCACCAGATCGGCAAACGTAAGGCGAGAGTAGTGTTTCAATTTGCTTGCAACAACACGTGCTTGCTCGCGCACCGGAACGACCGGGTCATGAAGGTGCGTGGTGACCACTTCAGGCTCGACGGTTGTAAATGCGCGGACCGCGGCGTTGAGCAGGTCGTTCGGACGAACCTCCCACTTTAATTCTGGGAGGAGGGCTGCGAACTGGGGTTCAAGCGGAACCTGGCGAGGAATGTAGCCGGCGTTGTCATCCAATACTGATTCAATGTCAGCTGCCACCATTTTGAAAGCACGGTATTGCAACAGGCGTGAGAACAAGAGGTCGCGTGCCTCTAGGTCTTCAGATGCGATATCTGGGTCAGCTTCAGTTCGTGGTAAAAGTGACGCTGCTTTGATATCGAGAAGTGTCGCCGCGACGACCAAGAATTCGGTAGTACGAGACAGATCTGGAAAGATCCGCATATGAGCGATGAACTCGTCGGTGACCTCGGCCAGCGATATTTGAGTAATGTCAAGACGTTTGCGCGTGATCAGCTGAAGGAGAAGGTCAAATGGCCCCTCGAAAACGTCCAGGGTGACACGGAAATCATCTATCGCCCCCTGTTCGACTGCGCTGGGCTCAGGCGGCGTCACCACGGGCTACGACCTCACGTGCAAGACGACGGTATGCACGAGCACCGGGATGATTGGGCGCGTAGGTAATAATCGGCTCGGTTGCGACCGATGCGTCAGGGAACTTCACGGTACGAGCAATATGCGTGGTGTAGATAAGATCACCGAATCTCTCGTCGAGGCGAGCAAGAACCTCACGCGAGTGCAAGGTGCGCAGATTGACCATCGTCGGGATGATTCCATCGATCTTCAAACGCGGATTAATGCGGTCGCGGACAGTTTCAATGGTGTCCACAAGAAGGGCAACGCCTCTAAGAGCGAAGAACTCGGTTTCGACGGGAATAATCACGCCGTGCGCGGCAGTCAGGGCATTTACTGCAAGCAGACCCAGCGACGGCTGGCAGTCAATGAAAATCACGTCATAGTCGTCTTCAATATGACGGATGACGCGCGCCAGCGCGGATTCGCGGGCCACTTCGTTGACCAGTTGGACTTCTGCCGCTGACAGGTCGATGTTGGCGGGGATAATGTCGAGGCCGTCAAGCAAGGTGTGGCAGATAGTGGAGCGGACATCTGCTTTGGGGTCAAGCAACAGGTTGTAGATCGTGCAATCCATGTCCAAGGTATTGATTCCAAGACCAACGGATGCGGCACCTTGGGGATCAAGGTCGACGATCAGTACTTTTCGACCGTATTCGGCAAGAGCTGCAGCCAAGTTAATTGTGGTGGTGGTTTTGCCGACACCACCTTTTTGATTGCATACGGCAATCACCCTGGCCGGACCATGTCCGTTCAGGGGTGCTGGAATCGGAAAACCTTCGGTGTCATCTGCGATGTCACCGTTCAATGTTGGCTGCACGTCTTTCGTCACACCTCAATGTTAGTTCATGTTCGCTAGTTCGCGTGGGTGGCCTTCGCTCGCGGATGTGCCAGCTGGTAGACCTCTTTCAATGTTGTTGGTGTGACTCGTGTATAGATCTGGGTTGTTTGCACTGATGCGTGACCAAGCAGTTCTTGGACGTCACGAATCGATGCTCCACCTTCCAACAAATGCGTTGCGAATGAATGGCGCAAAGTATGGGGTGAAACGTCTTCATCAATCCCAGCCCTGCCTGCGGCGCGCTGGATTATTTCCCATGCGCTTTGACGTGAAAGCGCCCGGCCTCGTGAATTCAAAAACAGAGCGGGACTCCCCTGCCCGCGCTGGGCAAGCACAGGACGGGAGCGCACAATGTACGCCTCGATTGCCGCTTTCGCGTACGAGCCGAGGGGCACAATGCGTTCCTTACGCCCTTTACCAAAGAGGCGGATAACGGGAAGCTCTTCGTCAAGGTCAAGATCATCAAGTGCAAGACCGACACCCTCTGAAACGCGCGCTCCTGTCGCATAGAGCAATTCCAACAGCGCACTGTCGCGCAGGCTGATCACGTCATCTCCGACTCGGGCAGCGTCAAGCAACGCGCTCACCTGCTCAACTGACAGTGCGTGAGGAAGGTGACTCCCCTGTTTCGGCGAAGTAATGCGAGCGGCCGGATTATGAATGTCGGGGCTGGTCGCCGAAACAAATGTGTGGAAGCTACGAATCGCAGCACTTGCCCGCGCAATTGACGAGGCCGCCGCTGGCTTGCCACTCAGCGTGCCTGCGCTCAGGTCGGCGAGGTGACGTTCGATATCAGCAGACGTGATCGTTTTCAGGTCGCTCAACCCGTGACTTTCAAGGTCTAAGCGATAGCGCTCAATATCGCGTTTGTAGTTGGAAACCGTGTTGATCGACGAACCTCGTTCAACCCGCAAATAGCCAAGCCACTCGTCAATGTACTCACCGATTTCGCTCACGCACTCAGCCTAGTGGCACTCCGACCCTAGACCCGCAAATACCCGCCCTACGAACGCCCGCGTGTTCCCACACCGGTGGGCAGCCTCGTGAATCGAAGACGAGGGCGAGGCTCGAATGAGACACTATCGAGGCGTTGAGTCCATCTGCTCAAGTAGGCGCGTATCTGAGGGAGAACAATTGCCAGCGACACGTGCACAAGTGAGCAGACTTTCCCCTCAACTTTTCGATTTTTCTTTCGCTAAACTAACAATCGTAAAAAGAATGCCCCAATGATGGGGCCTAACCCGGCTGGAGGCCGAAGTGACACTCAAGTGGGACACAATTGATGACCGTGCAGTGACCACGGCAAAAATTCTTGCGGCAGATGCCGTTGAACAGGCAGGATCCGGACACCCAGGCACTGCGATTTCCATCGCACCGGCCGCGTACCTGCTCTACCAGCGCCACATGCACATTGACCCGAAGGATGATCGCTGGCTCGGCCGAGACCGCTTCGTCCTGTCGGCAGGTCACTCCTCACTCACCCAGTACGTCCAGCTCTACCTAGCAGGCATCGGCCTCGAGCTCAATGACCTCAAGACCCTGCGCACCGCAGGCTCCCTGACCCCGGGGCACCCGGAGTACGGCCACACCAAGGGCGTCGAAATCACCACCGGCCCGCTCGGCACCGGCATTGCTTCCGCCGTCGGCTTCGCAATGGCATCGCGACGTATGCACGGCCTGCTGGATCCGGAAGCTGCCCTCGGCGAATCCGTCTTCGACACCAACGTCTACGCGCTCGCTGGCGACGGTTGCTTCGAAGAAGGCGTCTCCGCTGAAGCCTCCTCGCTTGCAGGCACCCAGAAGCTCGGCAACCTGACCCTCATCTGGGACGACAACCACATCTCCATTGAAGACGACACCAAGATCGCCTTCTCCGAAGACGTCCTAGCACGCTACGAGGCCTACGGCTGGCACGTTCAGCGCGTCAACTGGCTGCAGGAAGATGGCTCCTACACCGAAGACGTCGCAGCCCTCTCCGAGGCACTCGACGCTGCCAAGGCTGTCACCGACAAGCCGTCCATCATCGCAGTTCGCACCCTGATCGGCTGGCCGACCCCCGGCAAGACCAACACTGGTGGCATCCACGGCTCCAAGCTCGGTGGTGAAGCACTCTCCGGTCTCAAGGAAGCCCTCGGAGCTGACCCGGAGAAGATGTTCGACGTCGACGTTGAGGCAGTCGAAGCTGCACGTGCGAATGTTGCCAAGCGTTGCGCCGAATACCGCAAGGATTGGGACGCACGTTTCGAGGCATGGAAGGCAGCGAACCCCCAGCGCGCAGAGCTTCTTGAGCGTCTGCAGTCCGGCAAGCTCCCCGAAGGCTGGGAAGAAGCACTGCCGACCTTCGAAGCTGGCAAGGCAATCGCAACCCGTGCAGCATCGGGCACAGTCCTCAACGCGATCGCCGAAGCTATTCCGGAACTCTGGGGTGGTTCTGCTG
Organism: Actinotignum sp. usb-actsch-rep-73; assembly: GCF_059082735.1. NCBI lineage: Bacteria > Bacillati > Actinomycetota > Actinomycetes > Actinomycetales > Actinomycetaceae > Actinotignum > Actinotignum sp. usb-actsch-rep-73. The sequence goes on from NZ_JBHNPV010000085.1 coordinate 92,902, forward strand.
ACCTTGCAGGTTCGAACAACACCTACATGAAGGGCCAGCCCTCCTTCCTGCCTGAAGGCGCATCCTCCGACGCATTCCAGGGCAACGAATTCGGTCGCAACATGCACTTCGGTGTCCGCGAATTCGCCATGGGCGCCATCATGAACGGCATCGCAGCCGACGGCCTCACCCGCCCCTACGGTGGTACGTTCTTCGTGTTCTCCGACTTCATGCGTGGTGCTGTCCGCCTCGCAGCCCTCATGGATCTGCCCGTCACCTACGTGTGGACGCATGACTCCATCGGCGTTGGCGAAGACGGCCCGACCCACCAGCCAATCGAGCACCTCGCTTCCTACCGTGCAATCCCGAACCTCGCAGTGATTCGCCCCGGCGACGCAACCGAAACCGCAGCTGCATGGCGAGCAGTCCTCGAGCAACGTCACCCGGCTGCCCTGGTTCTCTCCCGTCAGAACCTGCCGAACCCGGCACGCGGTGAAGGCACCGAGCTTGCCACCGCTGACGGCCTCGTCCATGGCGCATACGTGCTCGCTGACACCGAGGGCACCCCGGACGTCATCATCATGGCTTCCGGTTCCGAGGTCTCCGTGGCACTCGAAGCACGCGAAGCACTCGCGGGTGAAGGCGTGAAGGCTCGCGTCGTGTCCGTGCCCTGCCTCGACTGGTTCGAGCAGCAGGATGCAGAATACCGCGAAGAGGTTCTACCGTCGGCCGTCAAGGCTCGCGTTAGCGTCGAAGCAGGTATCGCTCTGCCCTGGTACCGCTACCTTGGCGATGCAGGTCGCGCAGTCTCCATCGAACACTTCGGTGCCTCGGCACCCGGTGACTTCCTGTTCAAGGAATACGGAATCGATGCTGACCACGTTGTTGCGGCTGCTAAGGAATCGATCACAGCTGCACGGTGAAGCCACCTTTTAGTTAAGGTGTAACCCGCTGAAATACAACGGACGTAGCCACAGGGGAACATCCTCTGTGGCTACGTCCGTTTATATAGATAGCTGTGCTGTTCCGGCTTAGTCGCGTCCGGCAAGCTTCAACAATCACATAGCGCTGGGGCGTGCCTTTTGGCACGCCCCAGCTACTTTAAATATTCGCATTAGACGGGAGCTTTTAACTCCCCCCCTCCCCTGGGTGTCTAACCCGCATGAATGAAACCAACGGTTCGTATGCAGAACCTGAGGCGAAATCGTAAGCAAATCCATCACGGCATCACGCTTTCTTCCATGCCAAGATCAGCCTTGAATAGAAGCATCTTCTACACATTTTCATAAGATCAAAACTGAGTTGTGGATGGCAACCGCCTACTGGTGTCATGGAATCCCGCGTTCGATTTGCTATCGCAAACTGTCAAAATAAAATCCAGAAGACACTCAGAATTCTCTAAATATTTTGCCAGATTTGGCAGTTATTTATAGATAGTCATTTGTGACACGTCGGTTTTAGGGAGCATGTTTAACCAAAAGAACAGTTCTCTAAAGTATGAGTAAAGGAGAGAACTGAGTGTCTAAACCTTCACGAATCGTGGGGCTTGATGTAGCGCGCTCACTCGCGATCATCGGAATGATAGTTATCCACATGGCCTCGCTACTTTGGAGTACCAAAGTAATACTCTCTGGCCTACCCGCATCATTATTTGCCGTCATCGCCGGCGTGACGATGATGATTATTGGACGAAACTACACCAGCACCACTTTCTTGCGGCTGATAGCCCGAGGCGCTTTAATCATCCTCATCGGCCTGGCACTACTGCCCGTGGGTGGACAAATCCAAGTGGTCCTCATCGTAATGGGCCTGGTAATGATCCTAGTTTCCTGGATGCCCGCATTGGGAACGTGGTGGAGGCTCGCTCTATTTATTGCCACCACAATCGCCGCAACAATCGTGTACGCCCCCATCGAACTGCCACAGATTTATCCGCTATTGGCATGGATTGCATACTTCATCGGTGGCATGCTTCTTTTCGATGTGTACCTGCGCGGCCGACTACAGCGCACCCCCGATGCGAACAGCACCCCTCACACTCGACTGAGCTGGATCGTAACCGCTATCAGCGTTGTCATCGCTGGTATCGGAATCTACTTCCGATTTGACCCAAACATTCCCAGCTGGCTCAGCTTTACCGGTCACACCGGCGTCCTAGGCGAAGTTATCCTCGCCGTTGCCGTTGCAGCCGTAGTGATTCACCTGTGCCTGATTGTAGGAGACCACTCTCGAATCGTGGCCTATCCTTTCGCGGCCATGGGAACAATGTCGCTAACCATTTACATTCTGCACATTCTTACCGCTTTCTACTGGCAGCAAAACGTCGCGTTACATTCCACTGTGTCAGCAATCGGTTTCATCGTATTTTTCCTCATCGCAGCCAGCCTGTGGAAGAAGTTTGTAGGACAGGGTCCTGCTGAGAAACTCGTTGCCACCACGATCAAGGCCATTGTTCCTTCTCAGAAAGGGAATTAACCGTGAAAAAATCACTTTTTTCGGTCGCTGCCATTGTCAGCGCCACCCTGCTCATGACTGCCACTCCGGCTCTCGCACTCGAATATGGCGAGCCGGCGCCAGAAAATGCGGAAAGCAGTTCCGTTGCCGCGCTCAAAATGGGCAAAATCGGTAGCTTTGGTGACTGCACGGGCACACTCGTTGCCGACCAGTGGGTACTCACAGCCCGCCACTGTCTAGAGTCAGTCAACAATGAAGGCACCCAGGCACGCATCGCTGGAAAGGTCTACAACGCTGATTCCTGGGCTCTTTCGCCCACATCTGACGCGGGGTTACTTCACCTGACTGAGAAAGTGACTAACGCAACCCCCGCAAAAATCTCCCACGATATTCCAACCCCAGGGCAGACGGGAACTCTTTACGGTTGGAGTAGCAGCTCGTCAATGGCACGATCTGGACAGCTACCAATGGCCACAATGGTTGTCAAAGAGCTACTAGGTGGCGCGCCTTCCGGTTCTGACACGCCGAGTGCTCCCGAAACTCCTTCCGATTCCACGGCACCTACCGGTGCTGATGCGTCTACAGAGACTGCCCCGCCACAGGCTCCACAGTCAAAACCTGGAATGACAGAAACTGGCCAAACCGAGCCTCATCCTGAGGGGATGTCGGAAGGCCCAGCCGACAACTCCATACAGCCTAGGATCGAAACCTCTATCTTGGATGTGCAGTCAGTTTCTGGAGCTGGCATGCAGGGTGGTGACTCTGGTGGCCCGTTCTTTGTCGACGGAAAGCTTGCAGGACTTGCTACCGCCGCTGGAACTGCCAATGGGGATCCGGACCTTCCCTCCCCTAGTGCTGCAATCACCACCGTTGCAGGCACCGCCGAATGGATCGACAACATTACCTCTGGCCGCGACACCCAAAGCGTTCTCACTGCAGAAAACACTCCTGCACCACCAGAGAACATTCAAACCAGTAGCGATAACATTTGGGGCTACCTTGCGATCGCACTCGTAGGCCTTGCTGTGGGAGCAATCGGCTCACATATCCGCAATGCGCGCCAGTAAGGATTACTACTGGACTGTCGAGCGAATAGCATTTCACCCTTTGAAGCCGTCTCCCAGAAAACTGGGTGACGGCTTCAAACATTAGCTCTTTTACAGTCATGCGACCCGTATCTGCCCCCTTGCCTTCAGCAGACCCGTTAGTACAAAAGTGGCGGGTTAATCCCAACAGGAATTGTAGCTGCCCGTTGGAATTAACCCGCCTGGAGGAATTCCACCCGTCGCTAGTGCGAAACCGGGTGGCCGATTAGGCGTTAAACGCCTGCTCTATGCGCTCGTGCGCGGCCCAGATCTGCTCAGGTAGATTCTTGAACTGTGCAAGGTGTTCGCGGCGGTAGCTCATCTCCTTCTTCCACAGTTCGGCGTCGATGGAAAGAAGCTTATCCAGATCGGCGTCGTCACCTTCGAAACCATCAAGATTCAGCTCTTCCTTTTTCGGCAAAATACCTACTGGCGTTTGCACGCCCTCAGCGCGCCCTTCCTTAACATCTAGCAGCCAAAGCAGTGCCCGCAGGTTGTCGCGGTAGCCAGGCCAGAGGAAGTGACCGTCTTCCGGATCACGCTGGAACCAGTTCACGTGCGCAAAAATGGGCTGTTCCTTCGCGGAACCAATTATCTTCAACCAGTGGGCCGCATAGTCCCCTTCGGGGTAGGACATGAAGGGGCGCATCGACATCGGATCGTAACGCAGCACGCCCTCCTTGCCCTCGGCCGCGAAAGTAGCCTGGGCGCCCAGGGTCAAGCCGTCGTAAACGCCCTCGGTTAGGTCGGTGATTGCCCGGATAAGTGGCTCCCGGTCCTTTACTCGCCCGCCAAAGATGATGGCGTCGATTGGCACACCTTGCGGTTCTTCGTAGTCGGGGGCCACGTTGGGCACGTTAGCCAAAGACGTGGTGAAGCGGGAATTGGGGTGTGCCCACTCGTCGCCCTTGGCTGCGGAGCGCTGCCGATCGGCCGGGCGGTCGGAAATCTTTTCGCCCTTCCAATCCAGCCATCCGGTAACATCTTCGGGGTAATCCGGGGTCTTTCCTTCCCACCACAGCTCTTGGGTTTCGGGGTTGTAAGCGACGTTGGTGAAGAGCGTCTTAGAGCCTTCTTTGATGGCGTCCATGGCGGTGGGATTAGACTTCCAGTTGGTGTCCTTTGCCACGCCGAACGCGCCGTATTCGGGGTTCATGCCGTAAATCTTGCCGTCTTCGCCAACGTGCAGCCACACGATGTCATCGCCGTAGAAGTAAACTTCGTAGCGCTCGCCCAAGGCGTCCGGGGCTAGCATCATAGCGAGGTTGGTTTTACCGGAAGCTGAGGGGAAGCCGCCGCACACGTAGTAGGTGTGATCCTTGAGCTTATCCTTAATCCCGATCAGCATGAACTGTTCGGAAAGGAATTCCCCGGAAGCCCAGCCGTCGTAAGAAGCTTGGCGCAGACCGTGGGCGATCTTCCCAAGTAGCGCGTTGCCGCCGTAGGAGGAACCGAAGTGCAAAATTGTGCGTTCGTCGGCTACCGTGGCAAACAGACGCTTATCCTTATCGGTGCCCTGCCCCAAGTTCTCCAGGTCGCCGGTCACGTGCACTGCACGCACAAAATGTCCCGGATCTTCCAAATTGTTCAGGTGTTCTACACCAACCCGGGCCATGCGGATCATGTGAAGAACCACGGTGAGGTTGTCGGTAAGTTCCACCCCGCGAGCCCACTTTTCCAGCGGCGCTTTCGGCGGTGCCATCAGGTAGGGCACCACGTACATGGTTTTACCCCGGGAGGCGCCCTTCATGCTTTCCAGCTGCCGGGCAGTTACTTCCGTGGCGTCGTGCCAGTTGTTGTAGATTCCGGCTTCTTGCGGATTGTGGGTGGCGACGACGGTGCGTTCCTCGCTGCGCGCCGTGTCCTTGTAGTAGGAGCGGGAGTAGTAGAGTCCCTCGCCCGCAGGTGCGATCTCACCGGTGTCTAGGCCTTCGGCGATGAGCCGATCGTCATCCTTTGCGGAAATGACTTCAATGGCAGCGGGTTCGGTAATTCCAGCCCAGTACGCTACGTACTCAGTTACTGCAGGATTTTCCAGTCCGGCATCGCTGAGGATCTTGGCAATGTTATCCATATTCATCTCTCCTAAAATTTCGGGTATCCGAAAATTAAGTTCAGCATACCTGAATTTTTGAAGCGAATTTGGACTTATGTCCCGCCTGGCAGAAATCCCGCCTGGAAGAAATATGGTTTTACATCGGGATAATCCTGGGTCTGCTGAACCAACAGGAAGATCATAGAAAGCCAGTAACCGAAACCTGGCTCAATCCGTGCTCGGGTCTACGAAACACGGGCGTTAAAAGTGTACAGCTCCGTTAGGCCGTGTACTGGAGGGCTATGCGATCTTCCGGATGACGATCATTCAGATAGAGGACGGCCAGGAAGAACCACTCCGCTGGTTTCATCAAAAACCACACAGCATCAGCCGCCCACTGCGATCTGATCAGCTTGGCAATCGGGAAGCCATACGTGTCATATAAGCGTCGAATAACCCGATGGGTTCTGGGCACACGCTCTTCCAGCATCTGCTCAAACGCATTTGCCACAAGCAACTGGCGATTGACAACTACCGGCCGTCCATGACGCAATCCCATGCGAATCGGCTTTACCACCGTTCGGTGTCCGCCAGCCGCCACGGTGCACAGGTAGTGTTCGTCAAAATACACGTTTTGCGGGGCAACCTGCTGTGACAGGTTCCAATCACTGGTCTCTGTAAACGCCCTCACCACTAAGCTCGGCGATTGGCCAAACAAAGCTAGAATCCCGACCAGCACGGCAAGCAGCGGGAGCGCCGCTACAAACCCCAGAAGGGGCCAGCGTTTCGCATCAGCCACCATTGCATCCAGTGTGCTCAATATCGAGGAGCCATCAATGCGGCCTCGTCTGTCTTCATCAGCTTCGTAGGCTCGAACTTGGATCGCAACTATTTTCACCACAATCGCAAGAACAGCCAGCAAAGGTAGAACTAACAGCGCGTCTAGGCGCTTTTCAAAGGTGGTGATCTGAATAGTCCACGCCAGGCCGAACGCGACGCCCAAGTAGAGCCCCGCAATCGCAATCACAACTACGAGGGGCGGCAACTGCTTGGCCTCGTTGAAGCGCAAAATGAGGAACCCGAATACGAACAGTAACGAGATGAACAGCACGTGTGGCCATGCCCGCGTGTAAATCGGCGCATGAGTTTGATAGTTTGCCAGCTGAACGTGCCAGTCCGCAGTAGGCACAACCTCTTTGAAGAACCCTAGGTATCCGAACTCATAAACCGCTAAGACACACAGGGTCCAAACGTCCAGGCCTGCATCGAGAACCGGCAGGTCCTTACCACTCCCCGCTTTGGCCGCACGGATTATTTGGCTGACAGTCAGCGCTACTGGGTAACCGACCACGAGTGCGACGAGGGCTCCTCCAACCAGAATCTGCCCGAGAATCTGACTTGCGCCTGAAGGAGGTTGGGATACGAGGGAGGCAATCGCTCCGGTGATTCCGATCAACAGAGCCAAAACGATTCGCGAAAAAGAGGGGTGCTTGCTGGCGTAGCGGTACAGCTTCACTTGTCCTCCTCTCCTGCAAAACACGATAGCTCGTGTGCGGCACAGGTGGGTTTTTGGTTACGGCGATGACACACGTTTCGGATACTTTGACGTGATTGTGACGAATCCACCTTTTGGCAGCAAGATCCCCATTAAGGATAAAGCCATTCTGGAGCAGTTTGAGCTGGCTCATATCTGGCAGCAGGATAAGAAAAATAACATTTGGACGATGGCCGAACGCCTGCAATCATCTGTTCCTCCGGAGATATTATTCATCGAGCGCTGCACACAGTTCTTAAAGTCGGGCGGTCGCATGGGTATCGTGTTGCCGGATTCTATCCTCGGCTCTCCCGGACTTGGATATATCCGAGAATGGCTAATCCAAAATCATCGCATCATTGCCAGCATTGATTTGCATGCGGATACCTTCCAACCGCGAAACGGAACGCAGACCTCTGTTCTTTGAAGGGACCAGCTTTTTGAACAAGCCGGACTTCTATCAAAAATGCTGGAGCATGTGTTTCTGAGCAAACAAAAGAAGGCGCGGCAAGATCCAAAACCGCTGATCGATAAGGTCGCCAAACGCTATGGGATCTATGCGAACATGCTGGTTGATACGCTTGTTACGATGGACAAGCAGAGTATCAAAAATATTGTTTATGATTGCGGACATATCCGCTTGCCACATTTATCGGAGGATACGCAACAAGATACCATCTTTTCTTATGGGGATAAGGATCCGAATGTCGGACACGCAAGAAGAAGCATCAAGAAACATTATCCCAAGGCAAAATTAAAAATCTGGCAAGGCTATGGACACTGCGAAGAAATGACACAAAACACAGAGGCCTATATGGCTTTTGTAAAAGGATGTATGGATTAAGGAGAATATGGGTTTATGGATACCCTTCGAGCAATACTGGATGGGGTAGCTATCGCTGCTATTTTTAACGGTGCAGTCGCAAGTTTGGTGCTTATAAATCCAAGATGGTTTTTTGACTCTTATCCTAAAGCCATTCAAAAGGCAGCTCCTTTACCCATGACAAAGCAAGAGAAAAAAATAAATCTCATATTAAGCATCGCTCTCACCGGGATGTGTTTTGTTTATTCAGTTGTAAGCCTTTTGCATTCAAAAACTTTTGGTTTTTGGAATTTATTTTGGATGAGCTATATTCACTGGAGCATCTTAAATGCAGGAGATTTTTTGCTGCTAGATTGCCTGTTATTTCAAGGTAAATATAAGGAAAAAATTGTTATTCCCGGCACAGAGGGCCACAAGGACTATAAATTTAAGAATTGGATGAAGCACTTGGCTCTTGCGGAGCATTTTTTGTTCGTGCCATTTTTATTGATACCAATCGTAGCTGTCGTTCAGGCGTTCGTTGTTGAATTTTTGGCAAGTTGATGAGCAATCTGAACCTTTTAACGATTACTGACACTTTTTAACGATTGCTCTCCGAGGGTACGAAAATCGGAAACAGGCATGATGGAAAGAGAGATATATAAAAGCAAAAAATCATACAAAAACTGCCACGAATGCGGGGTGTGACCGATGTAGTCTTCGACTTGGCCGAAGCGCTCTCCCCCAGCTTCCCACTCGCAACGGAATTGCTCAATTTCTCAGTAGTCGCAACCAATGAAGTTCCACCACATAACGACGCTCTCTTTGAAGAGTTCGCCACCGACAAAGAACACTCGCGCGGTGGGCATCCCGGTATTCGCGATACGGAGTTGGGTCTTGCCGACGCCCGTGTACACAAGGTGTGTGGGCTCGACGTTGATGCCGTCTGCCGAACAACGCACCGTTTTCGTATGAACAGATGCTCGAAATCGACCTTGATCCAGCTTCACCGGGTATCAGCGCTGAAGACCAGCAGGCGTTTTCCCGTTACGTACCGTTGAACCCCCACAAACAGGGCATGCCACATTAGCCATGGATCAACCATGACCCACACCGACCTGCCTAGCCGAACCTCTATAACCAAACCCCTGCTCAAACAAACCCACCCACGCCGCCAACCGGTCATCAGTCAACTGAGAACCCGAATGCATACAAATCCCCCGGAAGAAAAACTGAATAAATCAGTCCAACTTCCGGGGGACAGATCACGCGCGGTTGGAGCCCAAACTTTCGAAAGACTAACGGGTCAGAAAACCCACTTTTGCATCAGACCGTAGGCAACGATGCACACGACCCACACGATCAAAATGCCGAGGGTGATTCGGTTCAGGTTACGCTCTGCAACACCGGATGAACCGGCGGTAGACGAAATGCCACCACCGAACATATCGGAGATACCGCCACCCTTGCCCTTGTGCATAAGGACCGTGAGGGTCAGCAAAAGGCTGGTCAGCACGATGAGGACGAGCAGGGTAATTTTGAGTGCGGTCACTGTTGAATCCGATTCTTGAATAGGCGATACACGCGTAAGCGCATCGCTGAAACGTAACTGTCGCTAGTCTAGCGGGTTAAAGCCCGAGGGAGCCAACCGGCAAGCCGGTTGACTCCCCCTTCAGAGCCAATTGTTAAGAATTGCTCAGGCGTAGAAGCGTGCCATCTCGGCGAAGGAATCAGCCTTCAGCGATGCGCCACCGATGAGTGCACCATCGATGTCGGGCTGAGCCATGAGTTCCTTGATGTTGCCCGGCTTTGCCGAACCACCGTAGAGAACGCGAGTTGCTTCAGCGGTGTCTGCACCGAAGTCTTCAGCCAGTGCTGCACGGATTGCACCGCAGACTTCCTGTGCATCTTCGCTGGTCGCGGTTTCGCCAGTGCCGATTGCCCAGATGGGTTCGTAGGCGATGACGATCTTGGCGACGTCTTCAGCGGACCAGCCAGCGAGTGCTGCGCGGATCTGGCCGAGGACGAACTCAACGTGGGTGCCGGCCTTGCGGATTTCAAGGGCTTCACCGCAGCAGAGGATCGGAGTCATGCCTGCGTCGAGGGTCTTCCGTGCCTTCGCACCAACGAGTTCGTCGGATTCGTTGTGGTACTCACGACGCTCCGAGTGGCCCATGACGACGTACGTACAGCCGAGCTTGTCGAGCATAGCGGTGGAGATTTCACCGGTGTATGCACCGTTGTCGTGGATGGAAACGTCCTGTGCACCGTACTTGATGCCGAGTTCATCGGCGTCAACGATAGTCTGAACGGTACGGATGTCAGTGAACGGAGGAATAACCAGGACCTCACACTTGGAGTAGTCGTGGTTGTGATCCTTCAGTTCCATTGCCAGGCCCTGGACAAGGTGATTGGCCTCGAGGTGATCGAGGTTCATCTTCCAGTTGCCGGCCATCAGCGGGGTACGTGTCATTTTTCAGTCCTCCAGAACTGCAATACCCGGCAGAACCTTGCCCTCGAGGAGTTCGAGGGAAGCGCCACCACCGGTGGAAATGTGGGAGAAGGTGGATTCGTCGAAGCCGAGGGTACGAACTGCAGCTGCAGAGTCGCCACCACCGATGACGGAGAACATATTGCCGTCAGACAGTGCCTGAGCAACTGCCTTGGTGCCTGCTGCAAATGCCGGGAATTCGAAGACGCCCATCGGGCCATTCCATGCGATGGTCTTCGCCGATGCAATTTTTTCGGCGAAGAGCTTCTGCGATTCAACGCCGATATCGAGGCCCATCTGGTCATCCGGAATAGCGTCGACAGCAACGTTGGTTGCCGGTGCGTCAGCTGCGAATTCGGGAGCAACGACGACGTCGACCGGGAGGATCAGTTCAACGCCACGCTCTGCTGCTTCGGCGATGTAGCCCTTCACGGTTTCGATCTGGTCTGCTTCGAGCAGGGACTTGCCGACCGAGTAGCCCTGAGCTGCAAGGAAGGTGAAGGCCATGCCGCCACCGATGAAGAGGCGGTCAGCCTTCTTCAGCAAGTTGGCGATAACACCGAGCTTGTCAGAAACCTTGGAACCGCCGAGGACGACACCGTAGGGACGCTCCGGGTTCTCAGTTGCCTTGCGCAGGGATTCGATTTCCTTCAGAACCAACAGGCCGGAAGCGGAAGGAACGAGCTTGGCGATGTCGTAGACGGAAGCCTGCTTGCGGTGCACAACACCGAAGCCATCGGAGACGAATGCGTCGCCGAGTTCTGCGTATGCCTTGGCCAGTTCTTCGCGTTCTTCGTCAACCTTGGAGGTCTCGCGTGCGTCGAAGCGGACGTTTTCGAGAAGAGCGATTTCGCCTTCTCCGAGAGCTGCAACGGTAGCCTTGGCGGATTCGCCAACAACGTCGCCTGCAAGGCTGACGGGGGCGTCGATGAGTTCGCCGAGACGAGCTGCGGCAGGTGCCAGCGAGAATGCCGGATCGACCTTGCCCTTCGGGCGACCGAGGTGAGCCATGATGATAACCTTGGCGCCAGCCTTGGTCAGCAGGTTCAGAGTCGGCAGTGCTGCGCGAATACGACCGTCATCGGTGATGACACCGTCCTTCAACGGAACGTTGAAGTCAGAACGAACCAGAACGCGCTTGCCACGCAGTTCGCCGAGAGTTTCGATGGTCCTCATAGAACCAACCTTTCATTAAAGGGGCGGAGTATCCGCCCGAAAATCGTGAGTACACAAGCGCCCGCACACCTCATAGGGGTGCGCGGGCGCAAGTGTTTGCTGCTCACAGCGTACGAGGTGCGATTCAGGCGAGCTTCGAGCCAACCAGAGCGGTCAGCTGGACGAGGCGGTTGGAGTAGCCCCACTCGTTGTCGTACCAGGACAGGACCTTGACGAGGTCGCCGATGACCTTGGTCTCGGATGCATCGAAGATCGAGGAGTGCGGATCGCCGACGATATCGGTGGAAACGATCGGATCTTCGGTGTACTCGAGGATGCCCTTGAGTTCGCCTTCAGCAGCAGCCTTGACTGCAGCGTTGAGGGATTCAACGGTGACGGGCTTCTCTGCCTGGAAGGTAAGGTCGGTGAGGGAGCCGGTCGGGGTGGGAACGCGGACTGCGAGGCCGTCGAACTTGCCTGCGAGCTCCGGGAGAACCAGAGCAACAGCCTGTGCCGCACCGGTCTTGGTCGGGATCATGTTCAGTGCTGCTGCACGTGCACGACGGAGGTCCGAGTGCGGTGCGTCAAGGACGCGCTGATCGCCGGTGTAGGAGTGGATGGTGGTCATGATGCCACGAACGATGCCGAACTCCTGGTGGAGAACCTTGGCCAGCGGTGCGAGGCAGTTGGTGGTGCACGAAGCGTTCGAAACGATGTTCATCGTTGCGTTGTCGTAATCCTCGTGGTTCACGCCCATAACGAAGGTGCCGTCAACATTCTTCGCCGGAGCGGAGATAACGACCTTCTTGGCGCCAGCTTCGATGTGAGCTACAGCCTTGGTGCCATCGGTGAAGAAGCCGGTGGACTCGACAACGACCTCAACGCCGAGCTCGCCCCAGGGGAGGTCGGCCGGGTTGCGCTGTGCGAGGACCTTGATGGCCTTGCCGTTCACGATAATGGAGGACTCGTCGTAGGAAACTTCACCATTGAAACGACCGAGAATCGAGTCGTACTTGAGAAGGTGAGCGAGAGTCTTGGTGTCGGTGAGGTCGTTCACTGCAACGATCTCGATGTCCGCGCCCTGCTCGAGTGCTGCGCGGAAGAAGTTGCGTCCAATACGGCCAAAGCCATTGATGCCAACGCGGGTGGTCACTATTGTCCTCCTGCTCATGCCCTGCACGGGCACGTTTTCGAATGTGCAACCGGTATCCGCACGGTGCGAATCCGGCCCGCAGTTATCTGCGGTTCTAGCAAGACCCAATTTACACCCCACGGTGGTCTACGGCACCTTCAGTGAACGAACCCCTACGTGGCAATAATAACGTTCGTGGCTTGAGGTGGACTAAAGTCCTCAGTCGTCCTCGAGCATTTCGATCGTGAGTGCAGCTTCCGTATCCGGAATCCCGCGATCGTGAGCAACCTTGTCAGCCATGGCCAGCAGGCGACGAATACGACCGGCAACAGCATCTTTCGTCAACGGCGGATCCGTGTGCTTTCCCAGTTCCTCCAAGGACGCCTGCTTGTACTTCAGACGCAGAGTTCCCGCTTCAAGAAGATGAGGCGGAATGTCGTCGCCAAGGATTTCGAAGGCACGTTCTAGTCGGGCTCCCGCGGCTACAGCAGCACGCGCAGAACGACGCAGGTTTGCGTCATCAAAGTTCGCCAGACGATTCGCCGATCCGCGGGCTTCGCGCTTCTCTCGACGGTCCTGCCACGTCTTCTGAGTAGAGGAGGCACCCATCTTGCCAATCAGTTGTCCGATGGCCTCTGAATCGCGGACAGAGACGCGGTCCGTTCCTCGTACTTCTTTCGAACGTGCAGCGGCGCCCAACTTTCGCGCACATCCGACCATAGCGAGCGCAACCTCAGGTCCCGGGCATGTCACTTCCAGCGAAGTCGAGCGCCCGGGCTCCATCAGCGACCCCCGCGCAAGGAACGCTCCACGCCAGACCGCGGCCGCTTCACCGTTCCCCGACGCTACTAAGGTGGCGGGGAGACCGCGTACTGGCCGGCGAAGAGAATCGACAAGACCGGTCATACGAGCAAGCTCGTCAGCCTTATGCACAACGCGAACAACAAAACGCTTACCGCGACGCAGCGAACCACCTGAAACAACGACAACCGTTGATTCAGCGTTGTAGAGCGTCTGCAAAAACAGGCGAAGACGGAGCGCCGCTGCGGGGGTATCCAGTTCTGCTTCGATCAGAATGTGGCCGGAAACAAGGTGCAGTCCACCAGCGAACCGCAGAATCGCAGCGGTTTCAGCAGCCATCTCAGACTGAGTTTGTGGCGCAACGCGCGCAAGTTCGTCTTTTAAATCAGTAGTTAGTGACACGTTCATTTCCTCAGATGTCGCTTCAGGGCAACCAAGTCTCAGTTTTGCCGACTTCTCCAAGGAAGCCGTCAAACGCATCCCTCAGCGCTGCGGCAAGGCGGAGCGGGTCGTGGTGCGGTTGCCCATCACCGGTACGAACCTGTCGAAGTAGCACGCGAGCGCCCACCCCCTCTGAAGCAACAATAAGGTCGTCGACATCATCGATGGCGGTTGGATCGGCAATAATCACATCCAGTTTGAAATCTGGAGCATAGTCGCGGATCACGCGAACATGATCGGCAGTGGTCATACGATCTGTCTCGCCACGCTGGCGCGATAGGTTCAAGATCAACGCACGGTGGGCATCAGTCGTCACAAGTGCACGGTGAACGTCTGGCACCAACACATGCGGAATCACGGACGTGTACCACGAGCCAGGACCAAGCAAAACCCAATCCGCCTGTTCGATCGCCGTCCCAACTTCTGCTGGAACACGCGGGCTTTTGGGAAGAAGACGAATATGTTCGACAGTTCCTGGTGCAACCGCCACCTTCGACTGTCCCGAAACCGTGTACTTACGTCCGTCATCATCCATGTCCGCTTCGATCTGGAGAGGATCGATGGACATTGGAAGCACACGGCCGCTCGCACCAAGAAGGCGCCCAACCCAATCAAGACCCTCAACCGGGTCGTCAAGCAACTGCCACAAGCCGGAGATCAAAAGGTTACCTAAAGCGTGCCCATTCAACGGCCCGGTTGTTTCAAGACGCGTTTGCAGGACATCGCGCCACGTCAGACCCCACTCGGTTTCTTCGCAGAGAGAAGCAAGAGCCATGCGAAGATCACCGGGTGGCAGGATCTCCATCTCTTGACGCAGACGACCTGATGATCCCCCATCATCGGCGACGGTAACTACCGCAGTCAGCGATCGCGTGATGTGACAAAGAGCGCGCAGAGTGACGGAAAGACCGTGGCCACCACCGAGAGCGACAACGGAAGGACCGGTTTCTCCGCGTAGTGTCCAACCTGCTGCATCGACGTATGACATTTACTCTCTCCCGAGGTCACGGTGGTGGACTCGGACAGGATAGCCGTTTTCACGAAGCCTGTTGGCAATCAGTTCCGCACATGCGACCGAGCGATGCTGACCGCCGGTACATCCCACGGCAATTGTTGCGAATGGTTTGAGCTCACTAATGTAGCCCTGAAGCATGGGGGCAAGCAGGTCCGCATATGACACAACGAACTGTCGAGCTCCGGGCTGATCCAGCACATAATCCGCAACCGGCTTATCGCGACCGGTCAGATGACGGAGTTCATCCACCCAGTACGGGTTCTTCAAGAAACGCACGTCAAGCACATGATCAGCGTCAATCGGGATTCCTCGTTTGAAGCCGAAAGATTCAACTGTGATTTGGAGCGGACGATCGCCCTCTCCCGCAACGACATCGCGGATATGACGCGTCAGGTCATGGACGGACATATTCGACGTGTCAATCACTTCATCTGCGATGCGACGAACGGGAGCAAGCATGCGTCGTTCGGCTTCAATGCCGTCCAGGATTGTCTTCTGCCCCTGCAACGGGTGTGGGCGACGGTTGGACTCGTAGCGTTTCACCAGAGTGCGTTCGTCTGCCTCGAGGAAGATAACCCGGTAGGCGACACCCATTTCTCTCATTTGATCCAGCGTCTTCGTCAGATCGGCAAAGAATGTGCGTGAGCGTACGTCAACGATTGCTGCCAGACGGTGGACGCCTCCGCCTGCCGGTGACATCATGCCAACCAACGCGGGCAACATTGAAGGTGGCAGGTTATCAACGACGTACCAGTCGAGGTCTTCAAGCGCTCTGCCTGCCCCGGTACGTCCAGCGCCAGATGCACCGGTGATGATGAGGACCTCGTTCGATGCTATGGGGGCAACGACCGGGCTGTTCATGTCAAGCAACGGGATGCCTGCAGGTACGGTTGGCGGGTTGTTATCGAGTTCGTCAGTCATGGTGTAACTATCGCACTTTTCAATTGTTTTCGCCGGGTAGCGACGTTGCTTCAACAAGCGTGATAGCGTCGGCTCCTCGATTTGCGCGCTCGCGTGCCAGGTCGCTGCTGGCACCGCTTGCCAGAACAACGCCGACTCGACGACCGGCTCGTGTGACGGGCTTGCCGAATATTCTGACTCCATCGGCCTTGGACAAGGCTTCGGCGACGCCTAGGTATTCGGGGTGTTTGAGGGGTTTTGTTGATTTGATGACTGCAGATGCACCCGGTGTGCGTAGCGTCGTATCGATGGGCAGGCCGAGGATTGCGCGGACGTGAAGCTCGAACTCAGACTGTGCTTGGGACACCATAGTGGTCATGCCAGTATCGTGCGGGCGTGGGGATAATTCGGAGAACCAGACGTCGTCGCCCTTGATGAAGAACTCGACGCCAAAGAGGCCGAGAGCAGGCGATGCTCCGTTGGATGCCAATGCGTCTGTTACGAGCTTCGCCATGGCCTGGCAGCGCTCAAGCGCCAGTGGCGAAATCGCTGCCGGTTGCCACGATTCAACATAGTCACCGTTGACCTGTCGGTGTCCGATGGGACTGCAGTAGGACGTTTCGACCGATTCGCCATTCCACCAGCGGACGGTCAGAAGCGTGATTTCGCAGTCGAACCGTACTTCTTCTTCGACGATAACTTCACCAGTTTGAGAGCGGGCGCCTTCCTGAGCCGCATTCCAGGCCTCATTAACCTGTTCCTCGGAGGTAATGCGGGACTGTCCGTGGCCAGACGATGACATTGTTGGTTTGATGAAAGCAGGCAGGCCGGTGTGATTCAGTGCCTCGCGAATATCATCGGCGCTTGAAGCAAAGCGGAACTGAGAAGTGACAACACCATCGAGGCTCGCAGCAAGGCCACGAATGCGATTGCGATCCATCGTTGCTTGGACGGCAAATGCGTTGGGCACGATACGCGTGTCCTGATGCGTTGCTTCAAACTTTGCCAGTGCGTCAGTGGCGATTGCTTCAACTTCGGGGACAACAAGGTCTGGTTTCACCCGGTCGAGCAACGCGAAAAGCTCGTCATCATCCGACATATCGAGAACCGCGTACTCGTCGGCGACCTGCATCGCGGGAGCTACCGGGTAGACATCTACAGCAATCACGTATACGCCGTAGCGTTTCAGACAGATTGTGACTTCTTTTCCTAGTTCTCCGCTACCCAGCAACAAAACGCGACACGGAAGATGAAACGCCGGCGTCATAGTGTGCTCCCCGTTGGTGAATTGAGTTTTCTTCAGGTTAGTGGACCAAAGCGCGCGTGTGCGGGTGTGCTCACGTTTGACTCGGGCGACTGAACGAAAGTATCACGAGGCCGATCAGGCGTGTTCGGACTGTGGATTCAGTGCTTCGAGGATCGATTGAGCAAGCACTGAGCCAATGCCGGGCACCGAAGCTACTTCGTCGACGCTTGCTTCGCGAAGCTTTTTCACTGATCCGAATCGCGTGAGTAGCGCTGATTGCCGCGCGGGGCCGACGCCTTCAATGGCGTCAAGGGCGGACCTCGTTAGTGCTTTCGTTCGACGCTTACGGTGCTTCGTAATTGCGAATCGGTGGGATTCATCGCGCAGGTACTGCAGCAAGTGGAGGGCAGACGAGCCGCGCGGGAAGATCATTGGAAATTCGTCGCCGGGAATCCAGACTTCTTCAAGACGCTTAGCCAATCCCACAAGAGGAATGTCGACGCCAAGATCATCGAGTGCAGTACGCGCTGCATTCACCTGAGGCAGACCACCGTCGACGACCACAAGGTCGGGCCGATAAGAAAACCTGCGTGGCTTTCCTGTGAGTGAATCAATCGGACCGGACTCGAAGGCGACGCCCTCATCGTCTTCACCGGCAACCCCTGCTTCTTCTGCAAGCAGACGGGAGAAACGCCTGCGCAGAACCTCGTCCATCGCGGACGTATCATCGGGGGTACCGTTGCCATCTGTGCCTCGAATATTGAATGTCCGATAAGCGTCTTTACGCGGAGCGCCGTCTTCGAAGACGACCATGGAACCGACCTGGTGGGTACCCATGGTGTGCGAGATGTCGTAGCACTCAATGCGCAACGGGGCAGCATCCAGTCCGAGGTTTTCAGCCAGTTCTTCAAGTGCTTGGGAACGAACAGTCAGATCGCCTGCTCGCTTGGTCTGATGGAGTTCCAGCGCTTGGCGAGCGTTCTCACGCACCGTTTCCATCAGCTGGGCTTTCGGACCGCGCGAGGGCACGTGAATGCGCACGGACGCCCCTCGCACTTCACTCAGCCAGGACGCAATCATTTGCTTGTTGTCCGGCTCGATCGAGACGAAAACTTCGTGCGGAATCGCCGACGTTGGAGTGTGTGCGATGTCGTCAACCGACTTCTTTTTGACCTTCTCGCGCCTTGTCGGGGTGCTCGGATCAGAAGGAGGAAGCTGCGAGTAGACCTGTTCAAGCAAACGAGCCATCAAGACCTGCTCATCTGCACCATCGACGCGATCGATCACCCATCCTCGCGTGCCACGGATACGACCACCACGAACGAAGAAAACGTGGACAGCAGCATCGAGTTCATCAGCAACAAGCGCGAAGACATCAGCGTCTGTACCATCATCGAGGACAACAACGTTCTTTTCCAGAACGTTCTCAATCGCTTTCAGGTCGTCGCGGGTCTTCGCGGCAGTTTCAAAGTCAAGGTTCGCTGCGGATTCTTTCATCCGTTCTTTCAACTCACGGACAATGGGACCGGTCTTCCCCTCCATGAAATCGCAGTAATTCTGCGCAAGCTGACGATGATCTTCTTCGCTAATCGCACCGATACAGGGAGCAGAACACTTGTCGATATGCGCCAGAAGACAGGCTCGCTTTTGGGCTTTCGCACGCTGAAAAACTCCCGGGGTGCACGTACGCACGGGGTAGATACGTGAGAGCAAATCGATCGTTTCACGAATCGCCCACACCTGCGTATACGGGCCGTAGTAACGCGTTCCGGCACGTTTCGCCTGACGCGTGACATGAACGCGGGGGTATCTCTCCCCCATGGTCACAGCCAAGTAAGGATAGGACTTATCGTCCTTAAACATGACGTTGAACTGTGGATTAAACTCTTTGATCCACGTGAATTCAAGCGTCAGGGCTTCAATTTCGCTACGAACAACGGTCCATTGAACGTGCGTCGCCGTAAACACCATTTGGCGCGTACGAGGGTGAAGATTGCCTGGATCCTGGAAATAGTTCGTCAGACGATTACGAAGGTTCTTTGCTTTACCGACATAGATAACTCGACCGTCTTTATCGGAAAAACGATAGACGCCCGGTGACGAAGGAATATCACCGGTTTTCGGACGGTACGTTGACGGGTCGGCCACCTGAATAGTGTACGTACCTGGGTGCGCGTATGCCGACGCAGAAGATGATGATGGACAGCTGCAGTAGCCAGAAGTGACGGGATTGGCGCCATTTCAGCGTTTGTTTCACGGTCAGAAAGAACGAGGAATGAAACACCATCTTCGACCGGAACGTCTCGCCACGCCAGAACGCGCAGCCCCTCTTCACGAGCAATCGTTTCAACCGTTGCCACTGCACGCATCGTGTTTATTCGCCGGATCATAGAGACCACTGGCGCGTTGTTCACGCACTCGAGCACTCATGATGTCTTCTCGCGTCGAAAATGCATCTATTCCACAATTGCAAAGTAATAGTAAACACTTGTGGAAAGAACGGGCTCATCTTGGAGAATTCACGCCACAAACAGGACAAATGCGCCACATTTCGGACAATCTTTTTCGCGCATGAAACGCTATGTAATACCATCTATTGAGCGGTTGTTTGGCAAAGTTTTTACCAAACGTCTTGGCATCAACGCATTAATAACGTGCGATGGAAGGACACCTTATGTTCACCACCTCCGAAGAGGTTGTTTCGTTTATTACTGAACAGGACATTGAATTTGTTGATGTTCGCTTCTGCGACGTTCCCGGCGTCCAGCAGCACTTCACAATTCCTGCACAGGAGTTCATTGACGACGCCCTTGAGAATGGTTTGATGTTCGACGGATCGTCCGTGCGCGGTTTCACTGCTATTCACGAGTCTGACATGAAGCTCATCCCCGACATCACGTCAGCATTCGTCGACCCTTTCCGCGTCGCCAAGACTCTCGTCGTCAATTTCTCGATCGTTGACCCCTTCACCGACGAGCCCTTCTCTCGCGATCCTCGTCAGGTTGCAGCCAAGGCTGAGGCCTACCTACGTTCCACCGGTATCGCTGACGAATGCTTCATCGGCGCCGAAGCTGAGTTCTATCTCTTCAACGATGTCCGTTACGAGGTCAAGCCGAACTCAACGTTCTTCAAGGTTGACTCCCCCGAAGCATGGTGGAACACAGGCCGGCAAGAAGAAGGCGGCAACCGCGGATACAAGGTTGGCGTTAAGGGCGGCTACTTCCCTGTTTCACCCCAGGACCAGTACGCGGATATCCGCGATGAAATGGTTCGCAACCTTGCCGCAGTCGGCCTGAAGATTGAGCGCGCTCACCACGAGGTTGGTTCCGGTGGTCAGCAGGAAATCAACTACCGTTTCGCAACCCTGCAAAAGGCTGCGGACGACATGATGAAGTTCAAGTACGTCATCAAGAACACCGCTCTTGACTTTGACCACACGGCAACCTTCATGCCGAAGCCACTGTTCGGTGACAACGGTTCGGGTATGCACACCCACCTTTCGCTCTGGAAGAACGGCGAGCCGCTGTTCTACGACGAACGAGGCTACGGTTCACTCTCCGACACTGCTCGTTGGTTCATCGGAGGTCTGCTTGAACACGCTCCGGCACTGCTTGCTTTCACGAACCCGTCGGTCAATTCTTTCCGTCGCTTGGTTCCCGGCTTCGAAGCCCCGATTAACCTGGTGTACTCGGCGCGTAACCGCTCGGCATGTATCCGCATTCCTGTTACAGGTACGTCCCCGAAGGCGAAGCGCGTCGAATACCGTGTCCCGGACCCGTCGGCCAACCCGTACCTGTCTTTCGCGGCCTGCCTGATGGCCGGCATCGACGGCATCAAGCGTCGTATTGAGCCTGCTGCCCCAATCGATAAGGATCTCTACGAGCTTCCGCCGGCTGAATACCAGGACATCACGAAGCTCCCGAGCTCACTCGAAGCAGCCCTTGAGGCCCTGAGCAACGACCATGAGTTCCTCACTGAAGGCGACGTCTTCACCCAGGACCTCATCGACACATGGCTCGACTACAAGGAGGCGAACGAGGTCGCTCCTATGCGCGTGTACCCACACCCCTACGAGTATCACATGTACTTCGATCTCTGAGCCGAGTACTTGAGGGAGGCCCCGCTCATCCGTTTTCGGATCGGCGGGGCCTTTTGTCATACACATTGTCATACACACCACCGCGCGAATCGTGAGCAATCAAACGCCACCCAAAACCGGAGGGTCGCACACTAGTTGAAGGAGATGTAGGTAGGCTCAAGTTAATAAAAGAATTGAAATAAGTTCGCGACCACGGGAGGAATCCATGAAAAAGCTACGCGACGGCTCATTCACAGTGAAACCAAAGTTCAAGGTTGGGGCACACGAATCAGTATCCTCACTCTTGATTGCGCGTGCTCAGAAGCACCCCAAACAGGTCGCCGTCGAACAGCGCACTCCCGTTGGTCTTCCCCAACCGGTGACCGCCGAAGAGCTTCTTGCTCAAGTCAACGATGTGGCTCGCGGCTTGATCGGCCAGGGCATTCACCCCGGCGATGCCGTCGCGATCCTTTCATCAACCTCGTATGAATGGATGCTACTGGACTATGCCATCCTGTCTATCGGAGCTATCACCGTTCCCATTTACGAATCAGACTCTGCTGCTCAAATCGAACACATCCTGACCGACGCGAAGGTTATTCAGGTCTTCACCCAGACCAGCCAGCAGGCGGAACTTGTGGAAAGCGTCCGTACTCCCAACGTTCGCTTCATTGATTCCATTGACCGTGGCGCCATGCGCAATATCGCTACAGCTGCGCTCGGCATCGAGGCTTCAGAAGTTGAAGCACGCCGTATCAAAATCAAGAGCAGTGATCTGGCAACCATCATTTACACGTCGGGAACAACCGGCATGCCGAAGGGTGTCTGCCTGACTCACGCCAACTTTGTCGGCACAGCCTACGCAACTCGACAGGTACTCGGAGCGGTCATTGACTCCCCCGACACCCGCCTGCTTCTGTTCCTTCCCGTGGCACACGTACTCGCTCGCTTCGTCATGCACGTGGTGATCTCCGGCCAAGGAACACTCGGATTCTCCCCCGACATTAAGAACCTGCTTCCCGACATTGCCTCATTCAAGCCCTCCGTGTTGTTGGTTGTCCCGCGCGTCCTGGAAAAGGTCTACAACTCCGCAGCCGCGAAGGCCGGTAAGGGCATTAAAGGCAAGATTTTCTCCTGGTCCGCCAAGCAGGCAAGGTCGTGGGCAACTTCGAAAGAAAAGACGCTTGGCCCATCGCCGTTGAAGCGCGTGCGCCACTCGGTTGCTGACACTCTGGTTCTGAAGAAGATTCGTGAGATCCTGGGCCCGAACCTGAAGTACATCGTGTCCGGCGGAGCCCCGCTTGCATCGGATCTTGCACAGTTTTTCGGTGGCCTCGGCCTGAAGGTGCTGCAGGGCTACGGTCTTTCTGAAACGACCGGTCCCGCATGTGTCCAGCTACTGAATAACCACCCGTCTGGTTATGTCGGCCCCGTTCTGCCTGGTAATTACGTCAAGATCGCTGATGACGGCGAGATTCTTCTGAAAGGCGTTTCGGTGATGTCGGGGTACTACAATCTCTCCGACGCGACCGCAGACTCTTTTATTGACGGATGGTTCCGTACAGGTGACCTTGGCACCGTGGATAAGAACCTCGGAGTATCAATCACCGGCCGTAAGAAGGAATTGATCGTCACCGCCGGTGGAAAGAATGTTTCGCCCGAGGTCCTCGAAGAACAGCTGATCACCCACCCGCTGATCGCACATATTGTTGTCGTCGGTGATGCTCGCCCCTACATTGGCGCGCTGATCACCCTCGATTCCGATATGTTGCCCACATGGCTGAAGAATCACGGTCTCCCAATTGTGGACGCCGCACAGGCTGCGGATATGCCAGAAGTACGCGATTCCTTGGAGAAAGCAGTCACGCGTGCAAACAAAAGGGTGTCGCGTGCAGAGTCCATTCGGCGGTTGAGGATCATCGATCAGACGTTTACGGTGGAAAATGGATATATGACTCCGTCGCTGAAGCTTCGTCGCCATGCTGTGATCAAAGACTTCGCTCACGAGGTCGACGCACTCTACGCCGAAGGGCAAAAGAAATGACATTGATCCACGTTGACGCATCAACATGGGATAATCCTGCTACTCGCGTAGCCGATCCTGACTGGAACCTGCCCAAGATGATCCGACAGCGCGCAATTGACCACCCGAATCAAGTGGCGATTGAACGCCGAAACGGCGTTGGTCAGTGGCGTCCGATGACGATCAATGAGTTCGTTCGTCGTATCGACGATACGGCACGTGGCATGATCGGCCTTGGCCTGCAACCGGGCGCGCATCTTGCCATTCTTGCGCCCACGTCGTTCGAATGGGCGCTCATTGACCTCGCAGCGCTCAGCTGTGGCGCAGTCACGGTTCCGATCTATGAAACAGATTCTGCAGCACAGATCGAACACATCCTTGTCGACTCTGAAGTGACGATTGTTGTCACGGCAACAACGCAACAGGCAGACCTTGTCCGTTCGGTTGCACGCGATAACGTGACCATCATGTCGCTCGATAAAGGCGCCGAGCGCACAATTCTCGCTGCTGCTAAAGGCGTGAGGCTCGAACAGGTCAACGAACGCCTTGAGCTCCGTAAACTTCACGACGTTGCAACGATCATCTACACCTCGGGGACAACGGGTCGCCCAAAGGGCATTGAGCTGACGCACGGAAACTTCATTTCTTCTGCCATTCAGGCCTACGACTTCCTCCCGGACCTCATCAATTCTCCAAAGTCGCGCTCACTGCTCTTCCTGCCCGTCGCGCACTCTCTGGCACGCTTCGTCATGTACGCGTTGCTTGGCGGTCAGGGACGCGTCGCGTTCGTTCCGGATATGCGTAACCTGCTGACGGACATTTCGACCTTCAAGCCCACAATGCTCCTTGTCGTGCCTCGTGTTCTGGAGAAGGTGTACAACGCTGCAACCGCGAAGGCCGGTGGCGGTATCAAGGGCTCGCTTTTCTCATGGGCAGCAAACCAGGCGAAACAACTGTCGCATGCGACCGCATACACGAAGGCTCCTGAAATCGAACAGACCTCGGCCGTAGGCGCTCCGACCAGCCACACAACTCAGATTCCTTCAGCGTCTGCAGCCCCTTCTCCCGGTCCTTCCTTTGCGTTGAAGTCTCGCCTACGTGTTGCCGATGCTCTGGCTCTGCGCAAGGTGAAGTCAGTGCTTGGCCCGAACCTCCACACGATCATTTGCGGTGGCGCTCCCCTGGCAGCTGACCTTGCTCACTTCTACCGTGGCCTTGGTATTACCCTTCTGCAGGGCTACGGTCTGTCGGAGTCGACTGGGCCGATTGCCGTCGAATGGCCCTCGGACTTCCCGCCGGATTCGGTGGGCTTCCCCTGGCCGGGTAACACGATTCGTATCGATGACGACGGTGAGATCCTGATGAAGGGTGTCAGCGTCATGAAGGGCTATCACAACCTGCCGGAGGAAACTCAAGCCTCCTTCGTTGATGGCTGGTTCAAGTCCGGTGATTTGGGTGCTATCGACGAAACGGGCCACCTGCGTATTACGGGCCGTAAGAAGGAATTGATTGTCACCGCGGGTGGTAAGAATGTTTCGCCCGAGGTTTTGGAAGATTCCTTGCAAACACACCCGTTGATTTCGAGCGTGGTTGTTGTCGGTGATGCTCGCCCGTACATTGGAGCGCTCATCACCTTGGATGCTGAAATGCTCCCGATGTGGCTCGCATCGAAGGGACAGGATGTTGTAGATACGGCATCTGCTGCGAACCTTCCGGTCGTGCGTAAATCGCTCGAAAAGGCGATTGCTCGAGCGAATGAAAAGGTGTCGCGCGCAGAATCGATCCGCCGATATCGCATCGTCAACGCCGAATTCACAGTCGAGAACGGCTACATGACCCCGTCCCAGAAGCTGAAGCGCAACGTCGTTCTGCGCGACTTTGCCCACGAGGTCGATGCACTCTACTCCGACACAACTCAGAATGGAGACGCGCGATGACCGCTACAGTATCGTCCAATCGCCCAGTCGCTCTGGTCACCGGTGCCACTCGTGGCCTCGGACATGCGATTGCCGTTGAACTGGCGAAGACGCATCACGTCATCGTTGGCGGACGATCAGCCGAAGCAGTAGGTCGCGTGGTCGACGAGTTGGGTGATGCTTCCGCCTTTGTCGCCGATCTGACGAATGAGGACGAGGCCGCCCAAGCTCTTTCGGACGTGTTGGCCACAGTGGGGCGTCTCAATGTCCTCGTCAACAATGCTGGTGTTGGCAAGAAGGCGACGCTTGATCACACGACTCGCGACGATTGGCGCTGGGTCTTGGAAACCAACGTCATTGCTGCCGCTGACCTGACACGGATGTGTCTGCCGAAGCTACGCGAGAATTGCGGCACGGTCGTTGTCATCAACTCCGGTGCTGGTGTGCGCATCTATCCCTCTGATGCTGCGTACACGGTCTCGAAGTGGGCATTGCGTTCTTTCACCGATTGTCTGCGTGAAGCTGAACGTGGCCGGGTTCGCGTTGTCGCTATTCACCCTGGACGTATCGATACTGATATGCAGGTCGCTATGCAGGCTCAGGCTGGCAAGACCTACAACCCTGATGATCACATGCGTGCTTTTGATGTTGCGAAGACTGTGCGTCTTGCCGTCGATATGCCAGCCTCGACGAATGTCGACGAGCTACACATTCGAACGACCGAAGCGAAGAAAACCAACCCGTCTATCTGAGTTTCTTCGCTATGAAACCACTGTTACGGCCCGAACTTGAACGGACAAAAGGGGATCGCGATCATGATTGATCAGCGACCCCCTTTTCGTTATGCTCCCCTACTCGCAGGTTAAAGGAGTAGAAGAAGCCTCGTCCTTATTTCTTCTGGGCGGAGGCCTTCTTCTTCGCGACAGACTCGTTCTTCGCACTCGCGAGAATATCTGCCAGGAACTCCCCGGTAAACGACCCCTTCACCTTCGCAACTGCTTCTGGTGTTCCTTCAGCAATGACGCGACCACCACCGGAACCACCTTCGGGGCCCATATCAACGATCCAATCAGCGCACTTAATGACGTCCAGGTTGTGCTCAATGACGATGACCGTATTGCCTTTGTCAACCAGCGATTGCAAAACCAGCAGAAGTTTACGAATATCCTCGGAATGTAAGCCGGTCGTCGGCTCGTCCAGCACATAGATCGTTCGTCCAGTCGAACGACGCTGCAGTTCGGACGCGAGCTTCACACGCTGTGCTTCGCCACCCGACAGTGTTGTTGCCGCCTGCCCCAATCGCACGTAACCCAGGCCAACCTCGACAAGGGTATTGAGATGTCGCGCAATCCTGGAGATCGGCGCGAAAAACTCCGCCGCTTCAGACACCGGCATATTCAGAACGTCTGCGACTGACTTCCCCTTGTAAAGAATCTCCAAGGTTTCACGGTTGTACCGTGCACCATGGCACACTTCGCAGGGAACGTACACGTCAGGCAGGAAGTTCATTTCGATCTTCAGAGTGCCGTCGCCCTTGCAGGATTCACAGCGTCCGCCTTTCACATTGAAGGAGAAACGGCCCGGACCGTAGCCTCGTACCTTCGCTTCCTGTGTTTCCGCGAACAGCTTACGAATCGCATCCCACACGCCCGTATACGTCGCAGGGTTCGAACGTGGCGTACGACCGATCGGCGACTGATCAACGTGGACAACCTTATCGAGATGCTCGAGGCCACTCATTGAACGGTAACGACCTGACACAAGGCGCGCACCGTTCAAACGCGATGCCAGCGTGCGGTACAGAATCGAATTCACCAGCGTGGACTTTCCCGAACCGGACACGCCCGTCACAGCGGTAAAGGTGCCGAGAGGGAACGAAACTGTCACGTCGTTGAGGTTATGCTCGCGTGCACCCTTGACCGTCAGCATGCGCTCGGGATCAACCGGGCGACGAGTAGCTGGCACTCCGATGGAACGACGGCCCGACAGGTAGTCGCCAGTCAGTGATTTCTTGTTGTTCTTCAAGTCTTCCAGAGTGCCGGAGTGGACAATCCAACCACCCGTTTCACCGGCACCCGGACCGATATCGACGATCCAGTCAGCGGCTTCCATCGTTTCTTCATCGTGCTCGACAATAATCAGCGTATTGCCAAGGTCGCGAAGACGCTTCAAGGTATCGATGAGCTTGCGATTGTCACGCTGGTGCAGACCGATCGACGGTTCGTCGAGCACATACAGGACGCCAACCAAACCGGAGCCAATCTGCGTGGCTAGACGAATACGCTGCGCTTCGCCGCCCGACAGTGTTCCGGCACCACGTGACAGCGTCAGATAGGTCAGGCCAACATCGACAAGGAAATCGAGGCGAGCACGAATCTCCTGCAGGATTGGCTTGGCAATCGCCTGCGAACGCTGATCCAACTCCAACGCATTGAGGTGTGCGCGGGCATCTGAAATCGACAGGTCAGACAGTTCAGCAATCGATAGATCGCCCACTGTCACCGCAAGAACCTCGGGACGCAGACGAGCCCCCTGACACGTCGGACACGGAACCTCACGCATATAGGCATTGAGCTTCTCCGACACCCATTCCGATTCGGTTTCCTGGCGCTTGCGCTCAACGTAGGTGACGGCACCTTCGAAGCCCGTCGTGTACGAGCGTTCGCGTCCCCATCTGTTGCGGAACTTGACCTTGACCTCGTAGTCCTTACCAAACAGGATGGCTTCGCGGACGTTGTCGGGCAGGGCCTTCCACGGAGTTGTCATCTCGAATCCGAGTTCACCGGACAAGGACTCCAGCAGGCGCTTGTGGTACTTGAAGTTCGAGTTCCACACGATCACCGCACCGTCGGCCAGCGACAGTTCCTCGTCGGGAACCAGTAGGTCAGGATCAACTTCAAGTTTCGACCCAATACCCGTACAGTCTGGGCAGGCACCGTAGGGAGCGTTAAAAGAGAATGTACGAGGTTCGATTTCTTCCAACGCTAGCGGGTGGTCGTTCGGGCACGAACGCTTTTCCGAGTATCGGCGACGACGATCAGGATCGTCCTCGTCCAAGTCGACCATGTCAATAATGACGAGGCCATCGGACAGACGGAGAGCTGTTTCTACCGAATCAGTAAGGCGCTGGCGCATACCGGAACGCACCACGAGCCGGTCAATGACGACCTCGATCGTGTGGCGCAGTTTCTTTTCCAAAACCGGAGCGTTCTCGAGTCGAACCAATTCGCCGTCGATGATCGCACGCGTGTAGCCGGACGTCTTCAGCTCATTGATCAGGTCCTGATACTCACCCTTGCGTCCACGCACGACCGGCGACAGAACCTGGAAACGCGTTCCCTCGTCCATGGAACGCACTCGGTCCACAATCTGCTGGGGAGTCTGCGCCTGAATGCGTGCGCCACACTTCGGGCAGTGAGCGATCCCCGCACGCGCGTACAGCAAACGCAGGTAGTCGTGAATCTCAGTAATCGTGCCAACCGTGGAACGCGGGTTGCGCGATGTCGACTTCTGGTCAATCGAGACCGCGGGCGACAGACCCTCGATGAAATCGACGTCGGGTTTGTCCATCTGACCGAGGAACTGGCGCGCGTACGACGACAGAGACTCCACGTATCGACGCTGGCCCTCTGCGAAGATCGTATCGAATGCCAACGATGACTTACCGGAGCCGGAAAGTCCCGTAAAAACAATCATTGTGTCTCGAGGCAACTCGAGGCTGACATCCTTCAAGTTATGCTCGCGAGCACCAGAAATAACTAAAGATTCATGCACCCTAACAGTCTACTCGGCGCCGAGTTCGAATGTCGTACATGTGTTCCATCGTCAAACGGCAGTTTAACTGGCATTATGAGGCAATGAGCCTCTACATGATCGAATACACCTACGACCATTCACTCGAGTCGTTGATCCAGTCATTCAGGCCCGCTCACCGCCAGTTCCTGCGAGACCTGCATTCACGCGACATTGTGGTGGCTTCCGGCTTCCTGCGTGATAGGGGAGAAAATGATGCGCTGATTATTCTTCGCGCCAATTCGGCTCAGGATGTTTTCAAGATCCTCGCTGACGACCCTTTTGCTCTTCAGGGTTTTGTCGAAACCTGCAAGATTCGCGAATGGGTGCCGACGATCGGCTTCGGGGCCGAAGGGTTCGATACGGAATTCCCCTTTTCGTAAGAGAATTGACGAGGCCTGGCGTGGCGTTTCATATGCAATCACCGCCCGTTGCGCCTACCGTTGAGTCATGGCTTACTTTGCAGTGACTTACGTTTATGACCCTGCCCAATCAGCGCTGATGGACGAGGTTCGTCCCAAGCACCGCGCATTCTTAACGCAGTTGAAGGACGACGGATTTAACGTGGCCTCGGGCCCCGTTACCGGCGGTCATCCGACGGCTCTGCTGATTTTCGAAGCTGAGAACGCCGATAAGGTCGCGTCACTTCTTGATGAGGATCCGTTCAAGGAGGCCGGTGTCATTCGTGAACGTATCATCGGCGAGTGGAATCCGGTGATTAACCGCTTCTGATTGTTCAGTACAGTGTGGGAGAACGTTTTGGCGTTCTCCCACACATGCATGTACGGCATCTGTTAAAGCTCGCGCCGATGCTCAGAATTGCGCCGTGTCAGAGGCACCGATGGCCTCTGCATGAGCGTGTTGACGCTTGTGGTACAGGCGGTGGCTGGCTTCAATCAAAAGTCCGGCACCGACTCCTGACACCCCGATCACAAGCCAATGTTCGTGCGTGGGCCAGCTGAGCGCTAAGAAGGTGCGGATGGTGGGAATGGAGACTCCCATGAACGCTCCGAGCGCCATGAGGAGCACGAGTCCACCACGCCAGCCTAAGAGCGGACGAGCGGTGACCGAGACTAGCCAGAGCGCACCGACAATCAGCGAAAGCGTGGCAATGGTCCTCGCGTACTCATCTCCAGGGCCCACGATTGCGTAGCTACCTAGCGCTGCCAGCGTCAAGGCAATTCCTGCGGGTAGCGCTAAGGCAAGTGTTCGGTGCAGGAACCCAGGCACGTAACGCCTAGCATTCGGTGAGAGAGCAAGGAAGAATGCGGGGATGCCGATCGTCAGTGCATCGATGTAGGTGAAGTGACGTGGAAGGAACGGGTATTCCCACGCCATCAGAGCACACGTCACAACAATCAACGCCGCGTAAACGGTTTTGGCAAGGAAGAGAGCACAAACGCGTTCCATATTCGCAATGATGCGTCGCCCTTCGCCCACCACTCCTGGTAATACAGCAAACTTTGAATCAATCAAGACGATCTGCGCAACAGCCTTCGTTGCCTGAGACCCGTTGCCCATCGCGATTCCAAGGTCGGAATCTTTCAGAGCAAGGGCATCGTTCACTCCGTCGCCTGTCATTGCGACCGTGTGTCCATTAGCCTGCAGTGCCTGGACCATCGCGCGCTTTTGCTCCGGCGTCACACGCCCGAACACATCCGTTTTCTCAACGATCTGGCCGAACTCATCTGACAAAGTATCTACGGGGAGAGTGCGCGCATCCGTGATGACCAAAGGCTTCCCGTCAGGACGACTCAAACCCGCTTGGCGTGCCAGAGCGCCAACAGTCACCGGATTATCACCCGAAATCACTCGAACGCGGACGTCTTGGCGAGCAAAATATGTCAGCGTATCGGCTACGTCTACACGCAAGTCTTCTTCCAAGACAATGATGCCCACAACGCGTCGTGTGTCTGGAAGCAAGTAGTCACCGGAAGAGGCGTCGAATGCCGTTGCCTCGTCGCACTCTTGGCTACGAGCCAGGGCAACAACGCGCAAACCTTCCGCCGAATACTCGTCGATGAGCTGATCAAAGTCCCCGGGTTCTTCCGAAGAACGAAGAATCTCCGGAGCGCCCAAATACCAGCTGCCACTCGTAGTCCCACACGCTGACCACTTGCGAGCTGATGAGAACGGAATCGCCCAATTCACCTGGCCTAGATCCGCGTCGGAATAATAGTCGTCAATCGCCTGCGCTGTTGCATTCGCACGATTGGCGCTCAGAGCTTTCAAAGCGAGCGTGGCCTCATCCTCCGAAACATTCGCACCAATGCGAAGCGTGCGCACCCGAATATGGCCTGTGGTGAGAGTGCCCGTCTTATCAACGCAGACACTGTCGACTCGTGCGAGGACTTCCACCGCGGGCAGTTCTTGGACAAGCACTCCCCTGCGCGCCAACGTCGCCGAACCGATCGCGAAGTTCATTGAAGTCAGGAGCACGAGGCCCTGTGGAATCATTCCCACAACGCTCGCGACCGCCAACACGATCGCTTGGTTCCAGGCCGCATCAGTGCCGGCAATACGGGTTTGCGACCACATGGTCAGCACAATCACCGGAATGAGTAGCGCGGAAATGACACGCAGAACCTTGTTGATACTCACCTGAATATGCGAAATAGTCCGCGTGTAGACGCGAGCTCGGCGAGAAAGATCCTGCGCGTATGTCTGTGCTCCCACCGCGTGGGCAACCATGAGTGCACTACCAGCAACGACCGAGGTTCCTGCAAGAACCTGATCGCCCACTTTCTTCTTGACGGGTGTTGATTCACCGGTCAGTAGTGCCTCGTCAACCTCGAGGCCCGAGGATTCTTCAACGACGCCATCTGCGCAAATCTGCGTACCCAGTTCAAGGCACATGACATCATCAAGCACAACATCCTTGGCCAGGATCTCTTGAGTTTTTCCACCACGAATAACCAACGCTGTTGGAGCATCGACGATTGCGAGTGAATCAAGAGTCCGCTTCGCCTTCAATTCCGAAGCAATGCCGATAATCGCGTTGATAATCAGCACTCCCCCGAAGACAACATCCTGAGGATGCCCAAAGATGAGCACCAGCACCGCAGCACTGATCAGGATCGCGTTAAACAGCGTGAGAACATTCTCGCGAATAATCGAGGCAATCGATCGCGAGGTCCTTTGGCGAACATCATTCGTTTCACCGCGTGCAACGCGTTCTCTCACCTCAGCGTGCGTCAGACCGGAGAGTGTTGAAGAGTGCGTCATTACGTCCTTCGGTGTGGGCGACGGTTTTACGTTGGACGGGTACGTAAGCCCCGTCGGGGCAACGTGTCAGTCAAAAGTACGAGCGGGCTTTTCCTTCTCCAGAACGTGGGTGTCTGGAGCGTCCTTTAACGCCATCGAACGGCTCTTCAGCAACGATGTCACGACCGTCACCACGATAGTCACGATGATAAAGGACAGGGATGGAAGGATTCCGATTTCCGGTGCCCAGTGAATGCCTTCGCCTCCGTTAAGGAACGGAAGCGTATTCTCGTGCATCGCGTGGAAAACCAGTTTCATTCCGATGAAGGCAAGGATTGCTGCCAAGCCGTAGTTCAGGTAGACCAGTCTTTCCAGCAGACGTTCGATCAGGAAATACAGCTGACGCAGACCAAGCAGAGCGAACGCGTTCGATGCGAACACCAAATAGGGTTCATGGGTCAGGCCGAAAATTGCCGGAATCGAGTCGAAGGCAAACATCAGGTCAGCAGTGCCCAGCGCGAAGACCACCAGGAGCATCGGCGTCAGGTACGTGCGACCACCGTGGCGGTGCAGGAACTTGTCACCAATGAAACCGTCGGTCACCGGGAAAACGTGACGCATCAGTTTGACGAAGGAATTCTCGTGGTATTCCTCCTCTTCGTGTTCATCTTCTCCGCCAACACCTTCACGTGCTTGCGAGAAGGCGGTCCAGAGTAGCCAGGCGCCAAAGATAAAGAAGATCCACGTGAAGCGTTCAATCAGCGCTGCGCCAACAAGAATGAAGACGAGGCGCAGAACGAGGGCGATGATGATGCCGGATAGCAGTGCCTTCTGTTGATAGTTACGAGGCACCCTGAACGACGACATAATGATGATAAAGACGAACAGATTATCGAGTGACAGAGCTTTTTCTGTCAGAAAGCCAGCGTAGTATTCGCCGGCAAATTGGCCACCGTAGACGCCCCAAATGATGAGGCCAAAGGCAAGACCAAGAAGAACGTAACCGATCGACCACCAGGTCGATTCTTTAAGAGTCGGAGCGTGCGGTTTACGGACGTGGCCAACGATGTCAACGGTAATGAGGGCAAGAATTGCGACGGCCAGACCAAACCAGCCGAGGGCGTGAACATGCACGGGTGGGAACCTCTCTGAGGTACGAGCAACTATGGTGAGGTCTCTTCCCACCCGATGTTCGGGCTGCTGATCCGAGCGATGCTCGTGTCCAACGCCGTGGTGACGAACCAGCACTTCGTGGGATTACTCCCCTCGCGAACTAGTCTACCTAGATCGCGCTACGATGCCCCGATGAAAAGCCAGTATGTGGAGAACCTAACGAGATTACCCCCAAGCGGACGCTTCAGCTCTCACTACTGAGCTGCCCTCATGTGGCGCAGTTCCTTCTTCAGATCCTGCAACTCATCGCGTAGACGCGCAGCGACCTCGAACTGTAGGTTTTCGGCGGCTAGCATCATTTGCTTCGTCAGGTCTTCGATCAATTCTTCAAGATCTGCTTGCGCTACACCCGCGAGGCTGAGTGCATCAGGCTTCGAACGAGCAGACGCTGATTTTTCCTTACGGTATCCGCCGTCGAGTAGCGTGCGCGTATCAACTTCTTCACGCACAAGCATGTCGGTGACGTCAGCGATCTTCTTACGCAGTGGCTTCGGGTCGATACCATGCTCGGTGTTGTAGGCAATCTGTTTCTCACGACGACGTTCAGTTTCGCTGATCGCAGCTTCCATAGATGGCGTGATGTTGTCGGCATACATATGCACTTCGCCCGACACGTTGCGTGCTGCACGACCGATAGTCTGGATCAGCGATCGGGTCGAACGCAGGAAGCCTTCCTTGTCCGCATCGAGGATCGAAACAAGGGAAACTTCCGGTAAATCCAGACCTTCACGT
The DNA here is from genome assembly GCF_059082735.1 of Actinotignum sp. usb-actsch-rep-73. Taxonomy (NCBI): domain Bacteria; kingdom Bacillati; phylum Actinomycetota; class Actinomycetes; order Actinomycetales; family Actinomycetaceae; genus Actinotignum; species Actinotignum sp. usb-actsch-rep-73. Next base: position 126,890 of record NZ_JBHNPV010000085.1, read on the forward strand.
AGCAGGTTGATGCCGACCAGGACGTCGAAGTTGCCTTGACGCAGTTCTCTGAGCAACTCAACGCGACGCAGGGTATCGATGTCAGAGTGCAGGTACTCGACACGGACGCCACGGCGAGCGAGGTACTCGGTCAGGTCTTCCGCCATCTTCTTCGTGAGCGTCGTGACAAGAACACGCTCATCCTTTTCGACACGCTCGCGGATCTGTTCCAGAAGATCGTCAACCTGTCCCTTCGTGGGCTTGACGATAATCTTTGGATCCACCAGACCAGTTGGGCGAATCACCTGTTCCACTACCCCATCGCTTCGTTCAAGTTCGTAGTCACCCGGGGTTGCCGAGAGGTAGACTGTCTGGCCGATGCGTTCAACGAATTCGTCCCACTTCAACGGTCTGTTGTCCATTGCTGAGGGCAGTCGGAAACCATGATCGACCAGGGTACGCTTGCGCGACATATCGCCCTCGAACATGGCACCGATCTGCGGAACTGTCACGTGCGATTCGTCGATGATCAGGACAAAGTCATCGGCAAAATAGTCCATCAGCGTATGGGGCGGAGTGCCGGGACCTCGTCCATCGATATGACGCGAATAGTTTTCAATGCCCGCGCACGATCCGATTTCTTTGAGCATTTCCAGGTCGTATGTGGTGCGCATGCGCAGACGCTGGGCTTCAAGTAACTTGCCTTGGGATTCGAACCACGTGAGGCGTTCTGCCAGTTCTTCTTCAATCGAGGCAATGGCTCGCTTCATGCGCTCTTCGCCGGCAACGTAATGGCTGGCCGGGAATAGATAGACGTGATCGACTTCGTTGATGACGTCACCGGTCAGGGGATGCAGGACTGCCAGAGAATCGATTTCATCCCCAAACATTTCGATGCGGATCGCCAGCTCCTCGTACACTGGGATGATTTCGATGGTGTCGCCACGAACTCGGAAAGTGCCTCGCGTGAAGGCGACATCATTGCGCACGTACTGCATGTTGACGAAGGCGCGAAGAAGGGTGTCGCGGTCGACGATCATGCCACGTTCCAGCTCAATCATGCGCTCGACGTACTCTTGTGGAGTACCCAAGCCGTAGATGCACGACACGGAAGCAACGACCACCGTGTCACGACGGGTCAGCAGGTTGTTCGTCGCCGAGTGGCGCAGACGTTCGACCTCATCGTTGATCGACGAGTCTTTCTCGATGTATGTATCCGTCTGCGGAATATAGGCTTCCGGCTGGTAGTAGTCGTAGTACGACACGAAGTACTCGACAGCGTTATTAGGCAACAGTTCGCGGAATTCAGCGGCAAGCTGGGCGGCAAGCGTTTTATTCGGCTCGATAATGAGCGCCGGTCGCTGAATCTGCTCAATGAGCCACGCAGTCGTTGCGGTTTTACCCGTGCCCGTAGCGCCGAGGAGAACAATATCCTGTTCGCCGTCATTCAGGCGCTTGACCAATTCTGCGATTGCAGTCGGCTGGTCGCCCGATGGCGTGTAGTCAGAGACAACCTCAAACGACGCTTCTTGCCGCACAACTCGTTTGCTCACAGTCCTACCGTAGTCACTTTGTCAGACTCATGCCGATTGAGGACCTATCGCCTGCTCGTGATGTACGAGGCCGGAATCATCTGCCGGTCGGACTGCCAGTTGTGCCCGAGTGTGTCAGCCATTGGGCATGAACTGTCGCAACCAGACGGTGAAGATCCACGAGCGAGCCGGTGTTGGTTATCCAGATGTGGCAGATCGCACGTCGTTCATCACTGTTCGCTTGGGATGCGATTCTTTTTCGGGCCTCGTCAATCGTCATCCCGCGGGCTTGTAGACGGCTCAGGCGCATATCAAGCGGAACATCGACCATGATCACGGCGTCAAACTGGTCTTGCATATGTTGCTCAGTCAGCAGAGGAACATCGTAAAGAGCAATGTTCCCCGGTTGGGCGCTTGAAAGAATCTGGCGGGAACGCTCAGCAATCAAAGGATGAGTGATTGCTTCCACTGTCTTTCGAGCACTGGCATCGGTGAAGACCTGCTGGGCTAGTGCTCCTCGATTGAGAGTCCCGTCATCATTCAAGATGGCGTCGCCGAACACTTCTTCGATACGACGAAGACCGACGCTTCCAGGTTCGACCACTTCACGTGCGATGGCATCTGCGTCGGCAACGACCGCGCCAAGACTCGCAAACGCAGTGGCAACAGATGACTTTCCAGAGCCAATTCCACCGCTCAAACCGACGAGCAGTGCGCGGTCTGTTGGAATGACGAAAGGACGAAGAAGGTCAGCAGATGCGCCTCCCATGTGAATCTGGGTCATGATGCATTCCTAACGGCTGTTACGATCCGAGCGACTTCATCCTGATCCGTTGCAATCGCAACGCTAGGAAGATCCTCAACACACCTCAATATGAGTCATAGCTTCATTGTCCTATATGAGTCGACGAGCGACTAGCGTCCGATATTCTTCAACGTCCATACAGGCTGGAGAATGCAGTCATAGGAGAATCATTCGACGCGTGGTGTGAATAAACGCGTGTGCCCCACGAACACCGTTCGTGGGGCACACGTTCATCACATCAGAGCCGAGGCTCTGTGATCAGTTCAGTTTCCGTTCGTGAGCTTCTCACGCAGAGCTGCGAGAGCCTCATCGGAAGCGAGGGTACCAACGGTCTCCGGCTCGACGGAGGACGAGGAAGAGGTGGCCTCGGGAGCAACCGGAGCTGCTTCGGCATCTTCTTCCTGCGCCTTGACGACCTGAGCCTTGTGGGCCTGCCAGCGTGCCTGCGCTTCGGCATACTGTGCTTCCCAAGCCTCGCGCTGTGCCTCGTAGCCTTCCATCCATTCCTGGGTTTCCGGATCGAAGCCTTCGGGGTACTTGTAATTGCCGTCTTCGTCGTACTCAGCGGCCATGCCGTACAACGAGGGATCAAACTCTTCGGAGGTCGGATCGATGCCTTCGTTTGCCTGCTTGAGCGACAGGGAGATGCGACGACGTTCGAGGTCGATATCGATGACCTTCACGAATGCGTCGTCGCCAACCTTGACGACCTGATCCGGCAGCTCGACGTGACGCTGAGCAAGCTCGGAAATATGGACGAGGCCTTCGATGCCGTCTTCGACGCGGACGAATGCGCCGAATGGAACAAGCTTCGTGACCTTGCCCGGCACGACCTGACCGATCGCATGGGTACGGGCAAATGCCTGCCACGGATCTTCCTGGGTTGCCTTGAGGGACAGGGAGACGCGTTCGCGATCCATGTCGACGTCGAGAACCTCGACGGTGACTTCCTGGCCAACCTCAACGACCTCTGACGGGTGATCGATATGCTTCCAGGAGAGTTCGGAGACGTGGACGAGGCCGTCGACACCACCGAGGTCGACGAACGCACCGAAGTTAACGATCGAGGAGACGTTACCGGTACGAACCTGACCCTTGCCAAGAGTGTGGAGGAAGTTCGTGCGAACCTCGGACTGGGTCTGTTCAAGCCATGCGCGACGCGAGAGCACAACGTTGTTGCGGTTCTTGTCGAGCTCGATGATCTTCGCTTCGATCTCGCGACCAATGTACGGTGCGAGGTCGCGGACGCGACGCATTTCAACGAGGGATGCGGGGAGGAAGCCACGAAGGCCGATGTCGAGGATAAGACCACCCTTGACGACCTCGATGACGGTGCCGGTAACAACGCCATCTTCTTCCTTGACCTTTTCGATCTGGCCCCAGGCGCGCTCGTACTGTGCGCGCTTCTTCGACAGGAGCAGACGGCCTTCCTTGTCTTCCTTCTGGAGGACGAGGGCTTCGATCTTGTCGCCAACAGCAACAACATCGTCAGGGTTCACGTCGTGCTTGATGGAGAGCTCGCGAGAGAGGATAACGCCCTCAGTCTTGTAGCCGATGTCGAGGAGGACCTCATCGTGGTCAACCTTGACGACAGTGCCCTCGACGATGTCGCCATCGTTGAAGTACTTGATGGTTGCGTCGATGGCGGCAAGCAGATCTTCGGTCGAGCCGATGTCATTAACCGCGACCTGCGGCGTATTGGTGGTCATGTAGTTGTGTCTCCGAAACGGACTGAATAGTAGGTGTACAGAAGTGGCGAATCGGCATTCGCGTACACGAGTGCCAAGACACCGCTAGTAAGTCTACCAGTTCATTAACGCGATCTTTTCCACTGTTTGGTGGATAAAAACGTGGTTTCGGTCGCGTTTATCTGTTACGGACACACATGTGATCACCCATCCACCTAGTGGGCGGCGGCCATCCAGTTCGCTCCCACTCCCACTGCGACATCCAAAGGCACCTTCAATTGGACTGGCGAGCTCATCTTGTCGCGGACAAGCTCCTCAGCCTGCTGACGTTCTTCCGGTGCTATTTCAAGTAACAATTCGTCGTGGATCTGGAGCAGTACGCGTGACTTCATGTCAGCCTGATGCAGAGCGTCGATGAGGTTGACCATCGCAATTTTCACGATATCCGCTGCACTCCCCTGAATCGGCGCATTCAAAGCAGCACGTTCGGCCATCTCGCGGCGCTGCCGGTTCGATGAGGTCAGGTCGGGCAGATAGCGCCTACGACCGAACATCGTTTCCGTGTAGCCGTTGATCCGAGCCTCGTCGACGAGCGAATTCAGATAGTCGCCTACCCCCGCGAAACGTTCGAAATAGCGGTCACGCAACGCGGCTGCTTCGTGGACTGGAATATGCAGTTGTGCGGACAGACCGTACGAGGACAATCCATACGCGAGACCATATGACGTGGCCTTGATGCGAGAGCGTTGCTCACCCGTCACGTCTTCAACGGGCGTATCGAAAACCATCGCAGCCATCGTCTTGTGCAGGTCCTCGCCGGTAGCGAAAGCTTCGATCAAGCCCTCATCTCCCGACAAATGCGCCATGATGCGCATTTCAATCTGGGAATAGTCGGCGCTCATCAAAGACTCAAAGCTGGGGCCAGCAACAAAACCGGAACGGATCTTCAGACCATCTGGGCTACGAGCTGGAATATTCTGCAGATTCGGGTCCTTGGATGCCAAACGGCCAGTTGTGGTAACAACCTGTGAGAACGTCGAGTGAATGCGCCCATCGGGGTTGGTGGAGGAAATCAGCGTGTCCACCATCTGCTTCAATTTGATTCGATCACGGTGCATCAGCAACGAGTCAAGGAATACGAAGCCTGGACCACCCGAATCTCGCGTCTTTTCGCGCAAGTCAGCAAGAGCTTCAGCGTTCGTTGTGTAGCCGGTCTTCGTCTTCTTCGTCTTGGGAAGATCGAGGACCTCGAAAAGAATCCTCTGCAGTTGCTTGGGACTGGAAAGATTCACATCTTCACCAATCACATCAAGAGCACTCTTGCGGGCCGCATCAACTTCGAATCCCAGTTGCGTCGACTGGGAGCGCAGCTCGTCACTATCAACGGCAATACCTGTCGCTTCCATCTTCGCCAAGACCCTAGATACGGGAAGCTCCATCTGTGTCAGCAGGTCCAGTTCACCGTTATCCGCTAAAAGCGCGCTCAAGGTCTTCCACACAAACGGCAGGGAGTAGCAGATACGCGCGCATCGTTGAATACGTTCTTGAATCTCACCGCTGCCAACGATCTCGAAGAGAGCGTCCGTCTTCTTTTCTTCTTCGGGCAACTCAATGTTGAAATAGCGGTTCAAGATTTCTTTGATCTCGACGTTCTTCGAATCGGGGCGTGCAAGATAGGCGGCAAGCTGAACGTCCTTCGAAGGCCAGGCCATCGCCCACCCGTGTCCTGCCAAAGCGTGAGACAAGGCTTTAGCATCATGAACGACGTGCGAATCGCTGTGCTTCAGGACCTTCACTAAAGCCTGATCCTGCACCGGAGAGAGCGTGGTCGGGTCAATGACAAGGACGCGACTTCCTGCGCTCAACGCAAGAAGATCGATGTGTCCATGAGCAGGGATCCCCTCCCCGTCGGCCCAAATCGCATCAATATGGCCGACCGAGCGTGCCCAGCCGGAAATGTCAGTAGCAGCGGAAGCGACCGACACCGTTAAGGGCGCCGTCCAAAAAGCCTGGTCGGCCTCGTTCCCCGATTCTTCTACTGAGTCATCGCCTACACTGACCGCAAGCACCTGGTTACGCAGGCGCCCAAACTCCAACGTATCGAACAACGCAAGCAATTCAGTCTTTTGAGTAGCCCCGGGGACAAGATCCCCCAGCTCAACCCCCAGGTCCAGATCCGTGAGCAGACGATTCAAACGACGATTACGCGCAACATCATCGCCATGTTCGCGCAGAGCCTCGCCACGCTTACCCTTCACCTGATCAGCATTCGCCATCAGGTTATCGAGGCCATCGAACTCGTTAATCAGCTTTGCCGCTGTCTTCGGTCCAATACCGGGAACGCCGGGCAAATTATCGGAGGTCTCACCGACAAGAGCCGCAATTTCCGGGTAACGGAACGGTGGGACACCGTACTTTTCTTCAATAGCAGCGGGCGTCATGCGCTTCAAGTTCTCGGTCGACGCACCCGGATAGAGAACCGTCACATTCTCAGTCACCGTCTGGAAAGAATCCCTATCCCCCGACGCGACCAAGACACGCATCCCGGCTTTCTCACCACGGTGAGCAAGCGTCGCCAAAATATCGTCGGCTTCGTAGCCGTCCTTGCGCAGGGAACGAATACCCATCAGTTCCAAAACCTGGCTAATCAGTTCAACTTGGCCTTTAAAGGGTTCCGGCGTCGCATCACGCGTTCCCTTATACTCCGGATACTCCTCGGTGCGGAAAGAATGGCGCGACACGTCAAACGCCACCGCAACATGGGTCGGCTTTTCCTCTTGGAGCATCTTCACCATCATCTTGATGAAGCCGTACACCGCATTCGTATGTTGCCCCGAATGTGTCACGAAACGGTCAGCCGGAAGAGCATAGAAGGCGCGAAAAGCCATCGAATGGCCGTCGATAATCAGCAAAGTGTCACTCACACATGTAACCCTAGAGGTATGCATGGACAAACCGCACGACAAACCGCGCCCGATCCTTCCCACAATGGCGGATTCGTGGGCGCACATTGGCCACATTCCCTGATGGAAGCCATGCGAATGGATGTGTTAGAACATTCGCCCGAAAAAACAGTGATCTTAATGCCCGTCGAAGGAAACACCCAGTCAGCTGGGATTCTTCACGGTGGGGCAAGCGCAGCGCTCGCGGAAACCGCAGCATCATTTGCTTCCCAGATTCACGCTCGTAACGTTCACGGCGCCGATCGCGGGTTCGCGGTGGGCACTGAACTGACGATTTCCCACATCTCGTCGGTTTCTACCGGTCGAGTGATCGCGACGGCAACGGCTATTCACCTGGGTGGTTCATCGACAGTCCATCTTGTTGAAATAAAGAACGAGGCCGGGAAGCTGATTTCGTCGGCGCGCGTAACGAACCGGATTATGGCGCGACGAGCTTGATGGTTCCCAGCACACCACGATCAGCGAAATGAAAAGTGCCACGGTAGTACGAAAACTACCGTGGCGCCCTTCGCAAGTACCCCGAGTGGGATTCGAACCCACAACAAGCCGGGTTTGAGCCGACCGCCTCTGCCAGTTGGGCTATCGGGGCGTCGCCGTAATCGGCGCCGTTTAAGTTTATGATAGAGCTAGGAAACCTACAAACCGAGGATCAGTTATGACCACTGAAGTTCAAAACGAACCACGCCGCGTTCTTGTCGCAGAAGATGAGGGCCTGATTCGTCTGGATATCGTTGAAACCCTCACTTCTGCCGGATTTGAGGTTGTTGGTGAGGCCGCAGACGGTGAAGAAGCCGTCCAGCTTGCACTTGAGCTCGAACCTGATCTCTGTGTCATGGACGTGAAGATGCCCCGCATGGATGGCATCACCGCCGCTGAAAAGATCCTTCAGGAGCTTTCGTGTGCTGTCGTCATGCTGACCGCGTTTAGCCAAACAGAGCTTGTTGAACGTGCTCGCGATGCGGGCGCAATGGCGTATGTTGTGAAGCCCTTCAGCCCCGCGGATTTGATTCCTGCCGTTGAGATTGCCCTTTCGCGTCATCAGGAAATCGAATCTCTCGAAGAGGAGATCGCCGATCTTTCTGACCGTTTCGAAACGCGTAAGCGCGTTGACCGCGCGAAGGGCCTGCTGCAGAAGAACATGGGCATGACCGAGCCCGAGGCCTTCCGCTGGATCCAAAAGACCTCGATGGATCGTCGTCTGTCAATGCGCGAGGTCGCTGACGCTGTTATCGATCAGGTTGACGACTAAACCCGAAGGCTGACACAAAC